>JBNGDR010000128.1:0-6614 GCA_049975685.1 Anaerolineae bacterium | reverse complement strand
GCCGTGGGGCCCTGGGATTATAATGGACGGTGACGGGCGTGCCCATCGCATATTTCTCGAGGATAGCCTCGGCTTCGACAGGGTTTTCGTAGGTGGATCCCTCCGCTGGGTCAAAATCCAGGTTCTGAGAGGTGTAGGTCATGCCCTCGACGGTGTAGCTGTAGGTAACCGTAGGGGTATAGGTCACCCGTGTGAAGCCCGGAAACCGCCGCTCCTTCCTATAAAGAGAGGTCTCAAGTACCTGACCCGTGACGGTGGGCCAATCTCCCACATTCTGCTCCCGGCGTCCTAGCAACGCCAGCGTTACGAAGATCGCCCCCACAATGAACATCCCGATCCCAAAAACCAGCAGGAACTCCATCCGTCACCTCCTCGCCGCCCATGATGATCTGATATATCCTTATTCTATACGGGATTTGCGCTTCTGCAATTCCGTTCGGTGAGATTGGGCGAGGAAGGCCGCCAGGACAATGAATATTGCCCCCACTCCCTGGCGAGGCGGCAAGGGTTCATCAAGTAGGAGCCAGGCCAGAAGAGCGCTGATGACAGGTGTGAGCAACATGATGAGCGTCCCTTGCGATGCGGGGAGCATCTGAAGACCACGAAAGAATAGGATGAAGGCCAGCGTCGTCGAGACGAAAGCCAACAACAGAACGTAGGGCCAATCACAGGACGCAGCCACGAAGCCACCGTGATGCATCACCAGATTGAATAGAATGATGACGGGCAACCCCATGAGATGAACCCACAAGGTCATACGCAGAGCACCTGTCCGATGACCAGTGGCGCGGGCCATCACCGTGTACCCGGCATAGGTCAGCGCCGAGCACGTAGCCAGGAGATCGCCGGAGGAGAAAACAACCTCTCCAGAAAACCAATCGCCACCAGTGAGGAGTGCCGTGCCCATCAACGCCGGAGCGAGGGCCAGCAGGATCCGACGCTCCACCCGTTCCCCAAGCACAGAAGGCGCCAGCAGCAGGACGAAGACGGGTGCCAGATAATGGAGAAAAGCCGCGTTGGCGACGGTCGTGTGCCGGTATGCGCTGAGGTAGAGAAGGTAAGTTGCCGCCTGGAGTGTACCAAAACCAGCGAGGGAGAGCCACTCACGGCGGCTCGTAGGTGGACAAAGCCGCCTCGTCCAGAGCAGGAGCACAATCACCGTGAGGAAGACGCGGTAGAAGACCAGCGTAGCCGCTGATGTGGCTTGGATCTGCCTTACAAAGACACCGATCCAGCCCAGGCAGAAAGCGGCACCAACCAGATAGAGCACGCCCTTCCGACGAAGAGAGGACACTTACGAACCAAGCGCCTGTTTCAGGTCTCCGATAATATCAGCTACGTCCTCCAGGCCTACGGCCAGCCGCACCAGACCATCGGTGATGCCAGCTGCCAGACGAGCCTCGCGGGGCACGCTGTGATGTGTGGTGCTGGCAGGATGGGTGACGAGGGTCCGGGTGTCGCCCAGGCTGACAGCCCGCGTACAGAGTTTCACCTCATCCAGCAGGCGAGCGCCCGCTTCCACGCCCCCCTTCAGCTCGAAGACCACCACACCACCGCCCCCACCCGCCATCTGGCGTTTCGCAAGATCGAATTGAGGATGGGAAGGGTGCCAGGGGTAGCGCACCCACGCCACGGCGGGATGCTCGGCGAGCCATTCGGCGACGGTCAACGCATTCTGGTTATGGCGGGCCATCCGCAGGGGGAAGGTCTCCATACCCCGAGCGACAAGCCAGGCGTTGAAGGGCGCGATGCAACCGCCGAAATTGCGCAGCGGGCCCTTCCGCGCGCGCCGGACGAACGACGCGTCGCGGGCCACGATGAGGCCTGCGACGGCGTCGCCGTGTCCGCCCAGGAACTTCGTCGCAGAGTGGACAACCACATCGATACCCAGCTCTAACGGGCGCTGATTGTAAGGGGTAGCGAAGGTATTGTCGACCATCGTCAACACCCCATGCGCCCGGGCCAGATCCGCGATGGTGCGCAGGTCGTTCAACGAGAGCGTAGGATTGCCCGGTGACTCCAGGTATATGAGCCGGGTTTGAGCGCCCAATGCTGCTTCGAAGGCCCCGGGGTCATCGGCTGGCACCAGCGTCGTCTGGACGCCGTAGCGGGGGAGATCCCGTTTCACCAGGCCGTAGGTGCCGCTGTAGAGTCCTGTCGTTGCCACCAGATGATCGCCACTTTCCAGTACCGTGAGAAGCGCCGTGCTGACCGCAGCCATGCCGGAAGCAGTCGCCAGAGCAGCCTCGCCTCCTTCCAGTGCGGCAATCTTTTGCTCCATCACCTCGATGGTGGGATTGCCCCACCGGGTGTAGATAGGCAGGTGCTCGCGCTCAAAGGCTTCGGCAGCCTCGTGAGCGGTCTCAAAACGGTAGGTGGTAGCGACGTGCAAAGGCGGCGCGACGTCGCGCGCTTCGGTGTCCTCCCCGGCGTGAATGGCTCGGGTCTGTATACCCCAGTTTTTCATGGTACTGCTCCTTGGAAAGTGGTTGAAAGTTGCGAGTTGCGAGTTGAAAGTTACAAACCTTACCACGTTTGACGGCCCTGCGCAAAATTCACATGGGTGTGTTTCAAACGTGTTGGGGACACGGTCGGGAGACCGGCCCCAGCTAGCTCTGGCCGGTCTCCCCATGGCCCAGGGACCCATTGGTCACGGGTGACCGCGCCAGCCTGTTTCCATCAAAGGGAGGATAGGTATGGTTTTCGACAAGATCCGCAGTCTCTTTACCGGCCCCAGGGACCGTCAGCAACAGGACAAGACGGGACTCTATTTCTACGTGAAATGTGCAAAGTGCGGGACCCCCGTCCGCGTGCGGGCCGACCGGCAGCACGACCTGCTCCGCGACTACGACGAGGGCGGCTACGTCCTCCACAAGGACGTGATGGATAGCAACTGCTATACACTTTTCCACTTCGACGTCCGCTTCAACGAGAGCTACGACATCATCGAACGTAATATCGAGGGTGGCGAGTTCATCACCCGGGAAGAGTACGAGGCGCTGACGAAACCAGAGGCAGCCCAAGACGAATCTTGAGCGTAGAAGCCAGCAGAGGGGGTAGGTAAAAGGATGCCAAGCAAAGCACTCGCCGCAGAGGAATTCGATAAGGCCAGGACGAAGGGTTTCTGGAATAAGGTCGCCAGCTGGGTCACAGGCAAGAGCAATGAGCTTCTGCCCTTTGAGGAGGTACGCCAACGACTCCCCTTCGAAGGACAACACTACCTCGGATTACACACAGTGCGGTTGGAGAACATCGTTGGCAGCGTAGGACGCTACCGCGACTTCGACCGCGCCTTTCTACCCCAGCAGTCAGAAACCCAGTACCGCTGGCAGAGCATCGAGGAAGCCCGTGCTCACGGTGTCGTCCTCCCGCCGGTGGAGCTCTATAAGATCGGGGACGCCTATTTTGTCAAAGATGGAAACCATCGTGTCTCCGTAGCTCGGACCCATGGGCAGGAATTTATCGACGCCCACATCACCGAGATCGAGGTCCCCGTCCCCGTCACGCCGGAGACCGATATCGACGAGATTATCCGAAAGCAGGAATACGCCGCCTTCCTCCATAAGACCCACCTGAACGATATCCGGCCCAACGTCGACGTGGAGCTTACCCTCCCCGGTCAGTACGAGAAACTACTGGAGCACATCGCCGTCCACCGCTGGTACTTGAGCGAAGAACGCAGCGAGGAGGTACCCAATGAGGAGGCTGTAGCCTCTTGGGTGGATAACGTTTACCTGCCTCTGGTGGAGATCATCCGCCAGGAGGAGATTCTGGATGAGTTCCCTGATCGCACCGAAGCTGATCTCTACCTCTGGCTCTCAGAGCACCGCGCCCAACTAGCCCGGTGGCTGGGATGGGAGGTGGACCTCCGCGATGCGGCTGTCGATCTCGCCGAGCAGTTCAGTTCCAAACCAGGGCGGGTAGCCAGCCGGGTGCGCAAGAAGATCCTCGAGAAGATGACCCCCAAGAAACTGGAAGGGGGCGCCGAGACGGGCGAGTGGCGCGAGCAGCGGGTGGAAAAACGGGGGGAGGATCGGCTCTTTGTCAATATACTCGTCGCCATCAACGGTGAAGAGGGGGGATGGCACGCCCAGGAACATGCATTGCGCATCGCCCGACGGGAACGGGGATATCTCCATGGGCTTCACGTGGTCGCTAAGGAGGAGGAGCGGGAGACTCCGGAAGTTCAGGCCCTCCGCGAAGAGTTCGAGGAGCGCTGCGCCGCCGCTCAGGTACCCGGACAACTTCTGGTGGAGGTTGGCCCGGTGGTCGGTCGTATCTCCGAGCGAGCACGCTGGACCGATCTGGTGGTGGTCAGTCTGAATTTCCCACCTGGGGCAAAGCCCCTGGAGAAACTCGGCTCCGGCTTCCGCGAGTTGATACACCGCGCATCGCGCCCTCTGCTGGCGGTACCTACCTACACCGACTCCGCCATGGAACGCGCTCTCCTCGCTTACGACGACACACCCAAAGCCAACGAGGCCCTCTTCATCTCCGCACACCTCGCCCGGCACTGGGAAGCACAGTTGACCGTGGTGACCGTCATGGAGACGGCTGGCGCTATCTCCAGGGCACTGGTCCACGCCCAACGCTATCTCAAAGAACGGGAGATCGAGGCGAAAGGTATCGAAGAAAAGGGAGCCGTGGGGGAGGCCATTCTGCGGGTAGCCAAAGAAGAGAGAAGCGATCTCATCATCATGGGCAGCTACGGCTCCGGACCGTTGCTTGAAGTGGTGCTGGGCAGCGCCGTCGATCAGGTACTACGCGAAGCGCACCAACCTGTGCTCATCTGCCGGTAGCGTTAAACCCCCAACCTCACACGAACAGCGTCACCAGCCACACAGCAAGTACGCCGAAGAGAGTCGTCATGCCCAGCTTCACCATCGCAGCACGCCGTTGCAAGAAAGCGGTAAGATCCTTCGATGTAGTGCCGAAGTAGACAAGAACGAAGACCACCACCAGCGGCACGATGAACATAAGATTATAGAGTACCAGGTAGAGAAACCCTCGTGCCCGCAGATCCGGCACGCTGAGGACGAAGAGAATAGTCGGCAAATAGACCTGGCCCGTGCAAGCGAGCTCTACCAATGAGACCAGCACACCGGTCATGAGAGCGCCGACGATGAAGCCCCCACTCTTGCGATAGTTACGAATAATGGCATTGATGCGCTTCCGCAAGGAATGGGGTAACGCCAGCGTCATCTCGTCTAGCTCACCCCGACGCACCTTGAGAAAGTCTAAGAAACTGAAGATCGCCAACCCCAGACAGAGCAGTGCGGTTAACCCATAGAGCCAGCGCCCGATCTGAGTGAGAAAAGGTAAGGCTGAGAGCGCCTTCCACAACCCCAGCCCCACCAACAGATAGGTCAAGAAGACACCAGCAGCGAAGGCAGCCCCTACGAAGAGCACCTCTTTGCCCGAGCGATCCATCAAGGTGAGATAGGAGACGAAGAAGATCAGGGTAGCAAAGGCACAGGGATTCAACCCATCGATGAGACCCGCACCGATGATGGGCAATACCCCCAGTGAGCGAAAACGTTCCTCGATGGCGCTCTGCCCCATCCCCGGTTCCCACGTTTCCCAGACGGGGTCCGTCCCTGTCTCGGCAGCAGAAGCCACCGCCTCCAGCAATATATCTGGAGCCAGATCCTCATCGACCAGGTAACGCTCGCCCACAACAACGGCGGGCGCTACCAACCGGAGACGCTCGGGCACGTCGTACTGTGAGCCCAGCCACTCCGCTAACGGCGTCTCCTCCAGAACATTCCGCTCCTCAATGATAAGCTGCGGAAAGCGCTGCTTCGCGTATCGCAGGTCGTAGCTGATGCGCTCGCACTCCTGACAGCCAGGTTTGTAAAAATAGAGGAGGTGCACAGGTTCGGGAGCCTCGCAGGCTTCCGCCTGCTCGTCGTTTACGCAGGTCTCTACCTCACTCTCACTGGAGAAAGGACTCCCTCCCATACCGGGACCGACGGCTTCCACCGTCACCAGAGCTTGCAGTTCCGACACCTCGGGCCATTCGTTACCCCCGTCAACAAGGACGCACTCCAGGTCGGCCACGAGGTTATCGCGGATGGCACCCTCGCCCACGTAGGCTTGCCCATCCAGGACGGCGGTGGGTATCTCCCACTCCCCCAACTTCCCTGTCAACGCACGCTCTGTGGCAACAAAGGCCTCGTAACCCTCCGGTGAGCCAATCTCCACCATGAGGATGTCCAGCTGGCCCTGGCAGCGTTCGGTGAGAGGCTCCACCACCTCCTCATAGGCGACCTTGCAATGTGGGCACTCATCCGCGTAGAAGTAGACGAGCCGAGCTACAGCTTCTTCTGATATCTGAGCCGGCAGCTTCGCGACAACAGGTGTCGCTAGCAGTCCCATTATGATCAATCCCCAGATGAAAAGGGCGATAAAACGACGTTGCATCACCAGGCCTCCCACAACTCTCTGTTTAGATCCAGCATGTAGTGAAATCCGAACCGGGGGCATTATACCAAGAAATGACACTGAAACAACCAAAACAGGCGAAAGAAGCACATGCAAAGCGATACTAATTAGGAGACACGCTCCACCACGGCCCGGTAGTTGATGGGGTCCTCCTGGTGAAGGGTCACCTT
>JBNGDR010000127.1:0-6621 GCA_049975685.1 Anaerolineae bacterium | reverse complement strand
GCGCAGTATCTCCATCCCCCCTTGACGAGTGTGCGCCAGCCTATTGATCGCGTGGGAGAGCTCGTGGTGACCATGCTTCTGCGTCTCATCGGTGGCGAACCTCTGGAGGAACGGCAGGTGCTCGTCAAGCCGGATCTGATAGTGCGAGAGTCGAGTGGGGGTCCCATCGGGTAAATTACTGATAAGAGAAGCAGGGGGCTCATCCCCGCCAAGAGATAGTAGCCCCCGGCTCTTTGGTAGGACATAGACGTAGCGTAGTCGAAGACTGCGGTACGCCGTCCGTCCTTGTCCATATTATACCAGATACCAGGGAGAAGTCGCAGATGGACAATTGGCACATCGTCGAAAGATCTTTCAATCCAGCAGAATTACATCATCGGGAGACCGTTTTTTCCATTGGCAACGGTTACCTGGGCACGCGGGGCACCTTTGAGGAAGGGTATCCGGGCGATTGGCCCATGACCTTTATCCATGGACTTTTTGACGACGTTCCTATCTTTCATACAGAACTTGTGAATGTCCCGAACTGGTTGTACTTCACCCTGCGTGTCGGCGGTGAGCGCTTCCGGATGGATCGTGGGGCGTTGCTTGACTACCGCCGAGTGCTAGATATGAGCACAGGGGCGGTGGGCCGGATGGTGCGCTGGCGAAGTCCGGCGGGCAGAACGGTGGATATCAGGATGGAGCACTTCGCCAGCCTTGCCGACAAACATATTACAGGCGTCCGGTATCGGGTCACACCCCTGGACTTCGAGGGGACGCTGGAGTTTTGCGCCGGGATTTTCGGTCACGTGCACAACGATCATCTATTGCACTGGGAACACAGGGAGCAGGGGTCGGCGGGAACTAAGGACGCCTATCTGCTTCTGCGGACGCTCACCTCAAATATCGCGCTGTGCGAAGCCTCCCACCTGGAGGTCAACGGGAGCGATCTGGAGGATTACCTCTACCGTGATTGTCCCTGGGTTCCTAGTGTGATAGCGAGGGCGAGGGTACAGCAGGGTCAGCCGGTGATCGCTGACAAGCTTGTGACCGTCTACACGAGCCGGGAGGTTGAAGACCCTCGTCAGGCAGCTCTGAAGCGCCTGACCGAAGCGACGGAACAGGGCTACGATGAACTATTCACAGCCAGCGCCGATGCCTGGGCTGAGGAATGGGAGCGTAGTAACGTCGTCATCGAAGGGGACGACGATGCTGATCGGGCGCTGCGTTATAATCTTTTCCAGCTCCTCAGTGCCGCCCCTCGTCAGGACGACCGTGTGAGCATCCCCGCAAAGGGGCTGAGCGGTCTGGGTTACCGGGGGCACGTCTTCTGGGATACCGAGATCTTCATGTTGCCCTTCTTCACCTATACCCAACCCCATATTGCTCGTAACCTGCTGATGTATCGTTACCACACGCTGCCGGGCGCGAGGAAGAAGGCCGAGGAGAGCGGCTATGAGGGCGCCATGTACGCCTGGGAGAGCGCGGTCACAGGTGAGGAGACAACTCCGCGCTGGGTCTTTGGGCCAGATGAAGCACTCATCCGTATCTGGACGGGCGACATCGAACCCCACATCAGCGCAGACGTTGCCTACGGCGTCTACCAATACTGGCAGGTGACAGGTGACGACGCCTTCATGCGCGACTACGGTGCCGAGATCATGCTGGATACAGCGAAATTCTGGGTATCACGGGTGGAATGGAATCGAGAGCGGGGTATCTACGAGATCACCGATGTCATCGGCCCTGACGAGTACCACGATCATGTGGACAACAACGCTTACACCAACGAGATAGCGCGCTGGAATGTCGAGACCGCTCTGGAGGTTCTGGCCTGGCTTCGCCGTACCTATCCTGAGAAGGCACAGGCGGTGGAGGAGCAGCTCCTGCTGACGGAGCAGCGATTACGGCGGTGGGCTGATGTCATCGGTTGTCTCTATCATCCCCTGGATCCTGAGACGGGTCTGATGGAGCAGTTCGAAGGCTTCTTCGATCTTGAGGACGTGAACCCGGAGGAGTTTGAGCCGCGTGAGCAATCGTGGCAGGCGCTCCTGGGCATCGAAGGGGTGCAGGCGTATCAGCTCCTCAAACAGCCCGATGTTCTCATGTTACTCTACCTGCTTCCCGAGCGTTATCCCGAGGAGACCTTCCAGGTCAATTGGGACTATTACACCCCCCGTACCGATCTCACCTACGGCTCTTCACTGGGACCGGCTATCCAGGCGGCGCTATCGGCCCAGATGGGTGAGGAAGATCGCGCTTATCAACACTTCATCCACGCGGCACAGACAGATCTGGAGGATGCGCGCGGGAATGCGTCGGATGGTATCCACGCTGCGGCTGCGGGCGGACTATGGCAGGCGGCAATCTTTGGATTTGGTGGGCTGCGTCTCACCCCTGATGGTCCTGTTGTCGAACCGCACCTGCCGGGGGGATGGGCGAGGTTAAAGTTTCGCATTCAGTATCAGGGAGAGATGCACGAGTATGATATTAGGTCCGGGTCATCACCCCTCATCGTGAGGGACGACACAGAATCTGAGTAGGGAGGTGAAAGCCATCGCTCAAAGTATCTGGTTCGAGTCTGGATTGCTTATTTACCCAACCCCTAAATTTCAGGAGGAGAAAGATGAAACGCAAGTGGTACGTGTTGAGCAGTTTGATGTTGTTGTTCGCAGTGCTGTTCACCGCCTGTGGTGGTGGCGGCGAAGAGGAGATCGTAGGGCCTCAGCCTGGTGAGGGAGATTGCCCCCTGGCCGTTGAGGAAGGGGCTTCCATCACCTTCTCCGGATGGGGCGATGAGACGGAGCAGCAGATCTACCGCGATTCCATCGATCGCTTCAAGGAGATCTGCCCCGACGTGGAGGTCAACTACGAGCCCATCCCCGCTGATTTCCAGACCAAGTTGAAGGCGCAGATGGCTGGCGGTACCGCCCCCGACGTCTTCTACGTGGACGATCAGCTGATGACCGCCTTTGCACCCTCGGGACAGCTCCTGGCCCTCGATCCTTACATGGACGTGGCGGGTGTGAGCCGCGACGATTTCATCCCCGCGCTGATGACCATATTCACCCGCGATGCCAACACCTACGCCCTGCCCAAGGACTGGGGTGCGCTGGGGCTCATCTACCTGCCTGAGGCCTTCGAGGCCGCCGGCATCGAAGAACCCACCGAGGATTGGACCTGGGACGATCTGCGTGAGGCAGCCATGGCCATCGCCGAGAACACCGATTACGCCGGCTTCTGCCAGAATGCCGACTGGGCGCGCTTTGCTCCCTTTGCCTTTTCCAACGGCGGTACCTACGTCACCGACGATTATCAAGAGGCCAGACTGGATACCCCCGAGGTCAAGGAGATGGCGACCTTCGTCTACAACATGTATGACGAGGGCAGCCTGGTGACCGCCAGCGACGTCGGTGCCAGCTGGTGCGGTGAGGCCATCGGCAAGGAGCTGGTGGGGTTGACCCTGGAGGGCGGTTGGATGGTCAACTTCATGCGCCAGAATTACCCTGACGTGAACTGGAACGCTGTGCTCATCCCGGCCGGGCCTGTGACGCGCGCCGACGTTATCTTCACCAACGGTATCGGCGTCAACGCAGCGACGGAGTATCCAAACGCGGCGGCGGCCTTCACCGCTTACGTGACCGGTCCGGAGAATCAGGCCGAGATTGTGAAGACGGGCTTCGCCTACAGCACTCACCCCGAGCAGATCGACCTCATCCAGGATTCCAACGACAAGGCTATCGCCCAGGGTGGTCTGCTTGAGGACAGCCGCGTCGCCTACTGGGGTCCCAACACCGGGCGCATCAATGAGATCGTCTCCCAGGCTCTGGAGCGAGTCTATCTGGGTGATCAGACGGTTGACGAGTCCTTCGCTCAGGCTCAGCAGGAGGCCCAGGAAGCGCTGGGTGAGTGATAAGCGTTAAGCCGTAAGCCGTCAGCCGAATAGGCGAACAGGTGTACGTGTAATCAGAGGTGCAGGGAGTCACCCTGCCTGGGGAAGCTCCCTGCACCCGGGAGGAAAAGATGGATCAACAAGGATCAAATTCACAACGGAGCGCGAATCTGGCAGCGATTATCACCTTCGTCGGCATTGTCGTCGTGCTTCTGCTCATCGCCGTGCTGAATGCCCCCACCCAGGGTGGTCCCCGGGTGATGTCCTCGGCAGGGGCCTATCTCTCAGCGGTCTTCGATAACGCTTTGCCCTATCTGGGGGTCATCGCTATTCTCGCGGTCGGTCTGGGTTTCGTGGCTGCGCGGACGGTGCGCCGGGAATGGATCTACCCCCGTCGCCGGCGGCAGATGTTGGCCGGATATGCCTTTCTCAGCCCCTATTTATTGGTCACCCTCACCTTCACTGTAGGTGTTGTACTCTTCGCCCTGTACATCTCCTTTACCAGCTATGATATATTTACAGCGCCTGAATGGGTGGGATTCAAGCACTATTTCGAGGCTTTTTCACAGCGGGAGTTCCTGCAAGCGCTTCATAATGTGCTCTGGTATGCGGCCCTTGTAGTGCCTTTGCAGACGGCGGCGGCCATTCTTATGGCCGTGCTGCTGAACGCCCCCGTGAAATTCCGGCAGTTCTTTCGTACCCTCTTTTATGCGCCCAGCGTTACCTCGTCCGTCGTTATCACTCTCATCTTCATGTGGTTCTACCTCAAGACGGGATACATCAACCTGGTTTTCGAGTCGCTTCTGGGTATCGTCGGCGCGGAATGGCAGGCCATCGACTGGCTGCGCGATCCCCGGGGCCTGATGCAGATAATTCTGGCTCCCTTCGGTGTGAAGATCCCCTCCGATCAATGGTATCTGCGGGGGCCGAGCATCGCCTGGATGGCCATCATGTTCCAGAATATCTTCACGACGGCTCCTACCTTCATGGTGATGTTCTTGACCGCTCTGCAGGACATCAATCCCGCTCTCTACGAGGCCGCAAGCATCGACGGGGCCAACGGTTGGCAGCGATTCTGGAGTGTCACTTTACCCCTGCTGCGTCCGGTTATATTGCTCGTGGTGGTATTGGGAACCATTGGCACTTTGCAGGTCTTCGATCAGGTATACCTCGCGACGAGTGGCGGCCCTCTGGGCACAACGACGACGCCCGTCTATCAGGTCTATGTGGAGGCTTTGGGACAGCAGGGACCCATCCACATGGGGTACGGCGCGGCATTGGCCTTCATCGTGGCGGTGATAATCTTCATCTTCACCTATGTTCAGCGGCGCTTCATCGAGCGCGGCACGGAAATGTATTAGAGGAGGCTGCTATGGTTGCAACGCCAACAACTCAAGGTGCGAATCGAAGACCGATGCGTTATTATGTAGACCGGGTGGTGCGATATGTCGTCCTGGCCCTTCTGGGCATCCTCCTCTTCATGCCTTTTATTCTGGCCTTCCTGGGTACCTTCAAGACGGACGCGGAGATCATCGCCTATCCTCCCGACTTCTTCCCGGAAGAGTGGTTGTGGGAGAACTGGGTGCGAGTTTGGAACACCGATCTAGGGCGTGGAGGGACCTTTCCTCGCTGGCTCTTCAACACAGCCTTCCTCTCGATCACGGTGGCGATCTTGCAGGTGATTTTCTGCTCTATGGCAGCCTATGCCTTCGCCCGTCTGGAGTTTCCGGGCCAGAACGCCGTCTTCAACTTCATGCTGGGGACGTTGATGATTCCCGGAGCGGTGACCTTGATCCCCGCCTACGTGCTGATGGGCAAACTTCAGCTTCTCAATACCTTCTGGTCCCTCATCCTGCCGGGTGCGGTGAGCGCTTCGGGTATCTTCATGCTCACCCAGTTTTTCAAGACCATTCCCCGGGAGCTTGAGGAGGCGGCCTTCATCGACGGAGCCAGCCAGCTTCAGATCTACAAGGATGTCATCCTTCCCCTGGCCCGTCCTGCACTGCTCACGGTCTTTATCCTTCAGTTCCAGGGTATGTGGAATGCCTTCCTCGGGCCGCTTCTCTACCTCAATCAGCCGAAGATGTGGGTGCTGAACGTGGCAATGAGCGTCTTTCAGCAGAACTACAAGGCCCAGTGGAACCTGACGTTGGTGGGAGCCATGTTCAACGCCATTCCCATCCTTATCCTCTTCTTCATCTTCAGCAAATACTACATCGAGGGTGTATCCTTCGCAGGGGTGAAAGGGTAGTCAGATTGTGCAGGGGAAAAATCGGATTTTTCAGAACCATATTGTTAGTCGTGGGTTTAGCGCGAACTAGGCTGCTCAGCAAAGTAGGCGAGCGCGCAAAAAATCCGATTTTTAGGTCTTCTCTTGCAGGGGTGAAAGGGTAGACTCGTTTTCTGGTCATCCCCGACCCACGAATCTTTTCCTGAGATCCTGAGCGTTTTCGGGGTTACGTGAACTTTTTCTCTCCGTCGTGCATGTAACGTATAGAGGAGATGAAGAGTTCAGGAGGAGGTGCATCATGTTGAAGTGGGTCGGGGAGTGGGTCATCGTTTCGCTCTTGCTGGTGCTGTTGCTGGGGATGGCCTTCCTGGTGTGGGTGATGTGGCCGTTGCTGCTCAACCGGCTGGCCGTCGTCACACCCCCGGTGATGGACCCGCAGGGCATCTTTGCCCTGTTGATGCTTCTCGTCGTCCTCGCCGGTTTCGCGAAGCTCCTGCGGTTGTAGGGGGGAGCGAGT
>JBNGDR010000126.1:0-6625 GCA_049975685.1 Anaerolineae bacterium | reverse complement strand
CTCTACGAAGTGAGCGAGGGCGAGACGTTGAGCGAGATCGGGAAGGCCTACGATGTGGAGGTGGCGACGCTCACCTCCGTGAACGCGTTGAGCGCCGCCGATGCTATTCGTGTCGGTGACTTCTTGATACTGCCGGTTGATGGTCCCGCAGTGGCCCGCTTGCCCGAGCCGACGGCCACACCCATCCGGCTGCCTACACCCACGGCAACTCCAGAGCCCATCGTCGAAGCGGCCGCGGAGCCGACGTCGGCGCCGGCGACGGAGGTCGCTCCCCCTGTCCCAGCTGCTCCTCCCCCCGCCGATATCGCCGATTGGCCTTACGAGCTCGTCCGGCTTATCAACGAATTTCGTGCCGAGCACGGGCTACCGCCCTACATCTACAACGAGACCCTGGCCCGGGCTGCGCAAGCCCACGCGAACGATTGTGTGCAGCGTGGCTCGTGCAGTCATACCGGATCGGACGGCTCCAGTGTGAAAGAGCGCATCGTCCGGGCGGGCTATGTGGGGACGGGTTACGCCGAATGCTGGGCCCAGCGACAGAGCCCTCAGGGGGCCCTCGATATCTGGCTGGACGAGATCTACCCGCAGGAGGACGGCACCGTGGAGTTCGGTCCCCACCGGCGGATGATGCTCCACACCTGGTTCACCGAGATCGGGGTAGGGGTCGCCGAGACCGATTGGGGATATTACTTCATTGCCGATTTTGGTCGGCCTTGAAAAAACTATGACCCTATCCGTGACATGATCACCCCTGGCTTATCCGCCGGGGGTGATTTTCGTAGAGGGCAATTGTTCAAAATGGCGTTTGGAGATATCATAGAGTCTGTGAGCGCCGCCGGTGCGACACATCGTCGAAGGGAGGATAAGCAGTCATACCATGCAACATTGTTCGATTCCTTTCACGCCGCCGCACGTCTCGGTCAACCGCGTACGTATTGTAGATCTGCCCGGCTTGCCTGTGGACGAGGAGGTTCGTGGTCGCCTGGCCTACAACTTGCTCTCCGTGGAGGCCATTGCTCATTATGCCGAGGCGCACGCGGTAGCTCTGGATCTCTCGCCGATAACCACCCTGGAGGAGCGACGGGAGGTGCCGAAGAGGGTAGACGGTGCGTTGCGCTCCTCAGACCCTGAAGCGCAAGCGGCGGCGCGAGCCATTGCTCGCCGTCTGGGACGGAATTTGGCCTACGTGGTGCTCACCCTCCACCGGGGCGATTCCGTCAACCGGGCGGCACGGGACGAGTGGACAGCGTTGGACTGGGAGCGCTGGTCCGCCGTGAGGCAGGTGTGGCTGGCTGGTGGCGTGATGAGCGGCGATCTTGGGGCCCTCATTGTCGAGGAGGCACGCCTTCTTCTGGATGCATTGGGTGATGGCGAAGCGCCCGAGGTAGCGATAAGTCCGTGTCGCGGCGACATGGCGTTGCTGGGCGCGGCACGCTATCTTTCTGAGGGGGATGGGGCCAGGCTTAGTTTTGACTTTGGACACACCATGGTGAAGCGAGCCCGACTCACGCTGGAAGATGGTGTGCTGAGTTCCTTGGAACATCTGCCCGCTTTCCCCACGCGGTTCAGCGTTTTCAACCGCCCCGACATGGCGCTAGGCTACACTGGTGAAGAGGTGCGCGATTTCATTGCCGACTCTGTGGCGCGCACGATGTCGGAGAGTGGCATTCAACCACCGGATCTAGTTCTCAGTGTTGCCGCGTACGTGCGAGGAGGAAGGCTTCTGGGGAACGGAATCTATGCGCGGGTGTCTACTCTTGCCGAGGACGTCCGTCCGCTGCTGGAGGAGGCCGTGGAGGACCGTACCGGGCACCGGCTTCGCGTGCGTGTCATCCACGACGGGACGGCTGCGGCGACTATGCACGCTGGTGAAGTTGAAAGCGCCGTCATCCTGGTGGGAACGGCACTGGGTGTGGGCTTTCCGTCTTCGACGGTCGATGGGTTGCGTCCCGTGTCACCCGCTTTTGGGTAGGTTGTGCGATACTCTTACCTGTGGAAGGCGTCGTACTTGTTGATGTAGATTGAGACGTGAAGATAAGCAAAAAGTTCGCCAGGAGGTATTATCCAGATGATGCTGGTACGCTATCAGACACAGATCACCCCTAACTATGGGCTCGTGGAGAATGGGAATGTCTACGAAGCAATGGGCCATCCGCCGTTCGGGCGATTCACTCAGGGGGTGCTGGTTGGGCCGCTAGACGAAGTGGATCTTCTAGCCCCTATCAAACCCGGCAAGATTGTGGCCCTGGCGCGCAACTACCCCGATCACGCTGAAGAACAGGACGCGCAGGTTCCCGATGAGCCTTTACTCTTCCTCAAAGCGCCCTCCAGCGTGATCGGACCGGGTGCGACCATCCTTCTTCCCGCTCTTTCGAAGCAGGTGGATCATGAGGCGGAGCTCGCCGTCGTTATTGGTGAGGAGTGTCAGAACGTGAGCGAGGATGAGGCCTGGGATGTAGTGTTGGGTATTACCGCCGCCAATGATGTCACAGCGCGGGATCTTCAGCGTAGTGACGACCAGTGGACGCGCGCCAAGAGCTTCGACACCTTCTGTCCCCTGGGGCCGGCTATTGTCACCCATCTCAAACCTCGACAGATGAAATCGTTGGAGATTGCCTGTCGGGTTAACGGAAAGGTGCGGCAGAAGAGCAATATTTCCGAGATGGTTTTCTCCATCCCCGAGATCATTGCTTATATCAGTGTCGTGATGACGCTGGAGCCGGGTGACGTCATTCTCACGGGCACGCCCTCTGGGGTAGGCCCCTTGAAGCCCGGTGATGTGGTGGAGGTGGAGATCGAGGAGGTGGGAACCCTACGTAACCCGGTGGAGACAGCTGAGTCATGACCCGGCAGGGTATATTGGGAGAGGGGATGCGTCGTCCTGGGGTGGTGATCGTTCTCGCTGTTTTGCTCATCATCGAGGCGATTATCTTTGGTAGTGTGGGTTTCTTCGTTTACCAGGCCGCCGAACTTGTCTGGGCCTGGCGAGTGCCGGTCATCGGTGTCGAATTTCTTGCCCGGCACGTAGTCGGTGCTGTCTCAGGGGGCTTGGCCGTTGTGGCCCTGTTGACCTCTTTCTTTTTCTTCCGGATGCACTCAAATGCCTGGGTGGTGGCCGTCTTTGTCCAGGGTGTGGCCTTGCTGGTGAGTCTCATCCTTTACGTGGGAAACGCCATGAACTACGTGTCGGAACGCAGTATCTACGGTTATCTCATCTACTTCGTCATGCTTTGTGGTGTCTTTATGGTTATCTATTTGAATCATTCAGAAGTTCGCCTGGTTTTCCGGGTGGATAAGGAACTACCACGAGGTCGGAGGTATGCTCGATGAACGCGGTGGAGGATCGAGCGCTGCTTCAACGCTTTGAGCCAATCATTCGTTACACCCGGGGTGAAAGATTCTTTCCCATGGACGTGGAGCCCTACGTTGATGCTTGTAGCCTCTGGCTTCAACGTCCCCACGAGGAGGCTGTATGCCTTATCCCCGAATCTGATCTCACACTGGAGGATCTCACCCAGCCTCCCAAACCTCATGACTTCGACGCGATTACCTTTCTCAAATTCATTGAACCCCTTAACATTGCTGAGCTGGCGGCCTATGAGGTGAAGCGGGTGCGTGAGGGGCTGACACGTTCAGATTCGGAACGGATGTTCCGGGCCGGGTTGGGGCGACTGGCACGGGTGGGTTACGTCTCACGCTTCGTGGATGCCATTTTCTCTATCTCTTTGTTGGCGCGTGGGCGGGTACCTGGTGATACGGCGGCGGCCGCGGCCATCGCTTACGAACGTATCCTCGCCAGGGACGGAGATTATCGCTATTACGGTCGTGTCCTGCGACAGGAGGGTTGGATTGTCCTCCAATATTGGTTCTTCTACGCCTTTAACAACTGGCGATCCGGTTTCTACGGCGTTAACGATCACGAAGCCGATTGGGAGCAGATCTGTATCTATCTTTATGAGACGGAAGAAGATGAGGTGCAGCCGGAATGGGTTGCCTACGCTTCCCACGATTTCTCAGGGGACGATCTCCGCCGTCGCTGGGACGATCCGGAGGTAGAGAAGGTGGGCGAACATCCCGTCATCTATGCGAGTGCAGGTTCCCATGCCAGCTATTATGCTCCTGGCGAATATCTCACCCAGATCGAGATCTCCTTCCTTTCGCCCCTGGTGCGGATCACCGAGCATCTCAAGCAGGTGTGGCGAAGGTCACTGCGCCAGGTCTCCGAGGAAAGTATCCCCCCGGAACAGGAGAGCAACTTCAACATCTTCCGCGTTCCTTTCGTGGATTATGCTCGTGGTGACGGTCGCTCCATCGGGCCAGGGCAGGAGCAGGAATGGTCGGAGCCGATACTCTTGAACCCGGTGCCGACATGGGCGAGGGAGTACCGTGGTCTGTGGGGGCTCTACGCGCGCGATCCTATCTCTGGGGAGAACGCGCCCGCGGGGCCTCTCTACGATCGCGATGGCACTCTTCGTCGCTCCTGGTATGATCCCCTCGGATGGGCAGGTCTGGATAAGGTACCACCTCCTGCCGTCGCACTGGTGCGCCTTCAGGGGCACCGCTCGAAGATTCAGGAGCAACGCATGGATTTGTTGAGTGAGATCGCGGTGAAGCATCGCTCGCTGACTGGCCTGGGCCTGGAGCTGCAGGCGATGCACGGAAAACCTCACCTCAAGGAGGCCTATTTCGCCGCAAGCGAGCGTGTTGCAGCTCTCTCGGATGAGTTGGCGATCTTACGGGCTGAAGTGGGTACCCTTGATGCTCTGCTGGAGGCTTTCGACACGCAGGCTACACGCCTTGAGGCAGGGAAACGGGCACCGCTGCGGTTCCATATCTCTCACGCACATCATCCTGCTACCGCTGCCGAGTTGCGGATGAGGCGGGCGGCTGAGCTTTGGGCAGCTCTCAGTATCGGCTTGATGATGGTGGCATTCGTGGCTTTGGCTCTCTTCTCCCGGGAACATCTGGTGGGGGGGCTCGTTGTTCTTTTATCCCTGTTTATCTTCGTCGAAGCCGGGTTCCGAGGGCGGCTGATACGTCTTATCTCCAGTGTCACGACGGCGCTGGCGGTGGTCGCGGCGCTGGTGCTTCTTTTTGAGTTCTTCTGGGAGATGGTCGTCGTCATTGTTCTCCTTGCCGGGGGGTACTTGATGTTGGAGAACCTGCGGGAATTGTGGAGCTAAACAGGATATAGTTGTTGCCGGAGGATATTGTGAAGTACTATTCGGAGGAGGTGTCAGGGGAACTGCGGGAGCGCTTCGAAGGTGAGGTGCTGGATTGGCCAGAGGTGACGAAGCGGCTTATGTTCGGCTGTCCCAGCTATCAGGCAGCGGGACATCTCTTCGCCTTCCTCGTGGACAGGGGCGTGGTGCTGACCCAGCTCCGCCAGGCCGAACGTGAAACCTTGCAGGAACGCTACGCCCTCTCTGAGTTCGAGGTGGGTGAGCGTACCCTGCATCACTGGATCCAGATCCCCGTGAAGAGCGAGCGGGATCTCGGTTACGTCATGCATTTTGTGCGCCGGAGCTACGAGCGGGCTTTGTCACAGACCGCTGTTCCGTAACCTAGGCCCCGATCTACAATCCTTGCTTGCTGATATCTGCTCACCGCACTGCATTTTGTAAGGAGTTGTCTTTGGAAACACTGTCTATCTCACTCGCGGAGATCAGAGATCGCCGGGAGCATAACTATCGACGCACACCGCAACGCCGAATTGGGACGGTTGAGGAAGCTCGTCACTTTGTGGGCAAAGTGGGTTTCTGTCATCTGTGGCCTATCAAGGGCATCGAGACACCCAACCTCTTCCACGCTATTGCCGGGCGCGATCGTCCCGTCCCCAGAACCCATCACGATCCCGATCTCAGTCGGAGTTGGAGCTGGAAGGATGCGGCTTTAGGCCAGCGGTGGTGGTATTACGGCAAGTTGTTGCGACGCCGCGCCACCTTCGTCTCTCTGGATCAGCTGCCTTTCTTTTACGCGGCGAGTGAGAACTTTGGCGACTTGATGGATTATCAGGTGGAATACGAGGACGGCCTTCTCAGCCTCGAAGCCCGCGACATCTACGAGGCGCTGCTGGAGCACGGCCCCCTGGACACCATCCGACTGCGGCGGGAGGCGCGGCTGAGTGCCGATAGCGCCAAGTATCGCTTCGATCGGGCGTTGGCAGAGCTCCAGGTAGGATTGAAGGTGCTCCCCATCGGTGTCGCGGAGACAGGAGCGTGGCATTATGCCTTCATCTACGAGATCCTCCAGCGCCATTTCCCTGACGTTCCCGAGCAGGCCCGCACCATCGATCGCTCAGAGGCCCAACGCGCATTGGTCCGGCAATACTTGGACAACGTCGTCGCCGCCGAGAGATCCATGGTACGCAAGGTCTTTCACGTGATGCGATGGCTGCCTTCAGAGCTGGAGGAGGCCATCGAAGCCCTGATTCAAGAGGAGGTATTGCGGGAGGGTGACGTGGCAGGGGCTCCCGGGCCACTGCTCGTCTCGGTCGCCGCCTGGGCATCCTAGGCCTTGCATTATGTGAATTGGGTGTGTTTCATTTGAGTTATGGAAACATGCTGGCGCGGTCACCCGTGACCAATGGGTCCCTGGGCCATGGGGAGACCGGCCAGAGCTAGCT
>JBNGDR010000125.1:0-6632 GCA_049975685.1 Anaerolineae bacterium | reverse complement strand
GGGTAGAAGGCTCCACCGAGGAAATGATCCCAGGGTGTGGCCGAGGAGGAGAGGGTCGGGCGGAAGAGTGCTAGCCAGATGAAGGCCGCCGCCGCGACTGCGACCGCTCCCCAGTCGAGCCACCGCCGCGCCGTCCACAGCCGGGGAAGGTGCGTCAGGGCCATCCCCACCGCGACGTAACGCGCCAGGTAAAGGATATCGATCCAGCTGAAGATAGGCAGAGGCATCTCGGATACCAGGTCGTAGACGGACCAGGCCAGATTTCCCACGATGTTCAGCGTCCAGCCCAGGGCGATCCAGCGCCAGAAGGTGCGTACCCGCCCTGTCGCGTGGCGCGTTACCCACCAGAGTAAGATAGTGACGAGAAGATTGAGTAGAAAGGAGAAAGCGAAATCCAGCATCATGTCCCGTGCCGACGGGAGGAGGATAACCGCGATCCAGCCCAACGCCAGTAGCAAGCCGACGATGACGAAGGCACGCCGCGCGCGCAGATTCTGCGAGCCGGTCATGGGTTCACCTCTGCTTCAGAAAGAGCCCCTGTTGTTCCACGACCCCGCAACGGATACTTCAGGAAGACGAGGAACCCTGCGAACATCATCACGCCGCCGATCAAACCCACGAGGCGCACCCCCAGGGGACCCCGGGGATCGGTGTGGCTGCGGCCCAGTAGCAGAAGGAGGGGGATGGCGGAGAAGGCTACCCCGTTGATGATCTGATCGAGAAGGCCCCAGGTAGCGTAGTAGGTACCTTCACGACGTTCCCCTGTCAATTCAGCACCGTGATCGGCGATCTCTGCGCCAAAAGCCGGAGGTAACATGGTCACACCGGACATGACCGCCGCTTGCAGGCTGATCCAGACCACCCCCTGAGCTCTCAGGCTCAGCGGCAGCCAATCGCCTATGAGCATCAGTCCGGGCAGAACTACAGCTGATGCCAGCAGCGAACCGGCAAAAACCCGCCATTTGCCAAAGCGGTCGGCGAGCCACGTGATCAGAGGGTAACAGAGCAGTGACACCAGCAACGCCGGACCATAGAAATACAGGGTATCACCCTCTTCCAGCAAACAGATCTCGGTGACGATATAGGGCACGACACTCTGGACAAAGGTGGATGTGCTCCAGAAGAAGATACCCGTTAGACTCATAACGACAAAGGCCCGGTTTCGGAAGAGATCGCGGAGGTCATCAAGGAAATTCCATCCCTTGGAGGAAGATTGATAACGACCAGGTCGTTCTCTCAGCACCAGGAAGGGTAGATAGAAGAGGGGCAAGCCCAGTATGGCGTAAGACAGGGCCATGCCGCTATAACCCACTCGTTCGATGAGTGGGCCGGCCAGCGCACTGATGCTCATCCCCACCAGGAAGAAGCTTGAGGTCCAGGCGGAGATGCGGACGCGATGGTGATCGGTCAGTGCCAGTTCGGGTAAGAGAGCGGTGTAGGGAATCTGATTGAAACTGTAGGCCAGGTTATAAAACGCTAACACCACAACGAGGTAGACGAGATTCCAGGTTGATTCCCCTTGCACAGGCGGCGTCCAGATCATGACAAAGAAAACCAACAAGGGTAGACCGGAAGCGAAGATGAAAGGCAATCGCCGTCCCCAACGGGTGCGGACGTGATCCGACCAATAACCGATGAAGGGTGTAGCAAGCGCGTTGAAGATCCGGGTGATGAGAAGTGCCGCGCTGTAACGCGCTGCTGGCACCAGGAGTTGTCCATCAGGCGGTTGATAGAAGTAGAGCAACCACCCGCTGAGTACCGCCCAGAGCGTAGAGCTACCCAGTGTGATGAGCCCGTAAAAGGCGTCAATGGTAACCGGTGGTCGTTCGACGTCTTCGACAACCTGCCCGCTCGTATCTGAGGTTGTAGTAGCCATTCCTCTCTCACCTTCAATCTGGTGACCGGCAGCCGATATAACGTAATTATAACCCAAAAGACAAAAGGGGGAAGGTGACGTCAATAACTAATTACCTGCGACCTGCGTGGTGTTTTGCGCCAAGATGGGCTCTCGGGTATAATGTGTGCTGCCCGTCACATGCTGCCGGTAGGTCGCGGGTCATGGCTAGATTCTCGTCTTGATACTCTATACAGGAGTGGGAATGAATCCTACGTTACGCCGTATATTGTGGGCCGTATTTCTGTTTGCTGCTGGAGTGGGCATCGTGCGCCTCACGTCGCCAGCGCGCGTGATCATCGATTGGGAGACGGCGAGCGAGGTCGAGGCCGCCGGTTTCTTGCTCTATCGCAGTGAGTCCCCTGATGGGCCTTTTGAACTGGTCAGCGAGAATCTGATCCCCGCCGAGGGCGATCCCCTGGTTGGCGCCTCGTATGAATACGTCGATGACGAGGTGGTGTGGGGGGAACAATACTTCTATCAGCTGGAGGAGGTAGATCTGGGGGGCGGCTCCAGTCGCTATCCCGAGGTAGTCCAGGCTCAGGCCGGCCTGGGCTGGGCCTGGGCGCTGGGTGCGGGTGCATTCCTCACAGTTGTGGGTCTGCTGGCGGATTTCCTCCCGGGTAAGCGAGAAGCAGATGAGCCCTCTCCCGAAAAACTGACAGATCCGACTCAAGAAACGGTCTAGGGTGATGGAAAGACGATGGTCCTTTCAGATCGCGGATATCGCTCTGACTCTATCTGGGCCTGAGGAGTGGTTGGCCCCCTTCGTTGAAGCCTGGGAGGTCTGGGAGGGCGAGATGGCGAGCTGGGAGGCCCATTTCGTATCGGATCCTGATCTTCCTGTGCCTCAGGGCGCTTACTTCGAGGCTCGCCCCGACTTTGAGAGACACCGATGCCTTCTTGAAGCAACAGGTTTCTCAGGCTTCGTCGATACCCGGAGCAAAGGGGCTCTTCTTCGTGCACATCCCACGGCTCATGCGGGTGATATTTCCTACTTCATCCGTACCGCCTTCGCGCTGAGAGCCTTCGATGAGGGCCGCCTGCTTTTTCACGCTGCAGGCATCGTCCATAAGGATGAGGGTTATGTGCTGTTTGGGCATTCGGGGAGCGGCAAGACCACGGCTGCTCGGCTCTCGAAGGGCAAACCTGTGTTGAACGACGATTTACTGCTGCTGGCACGGGGAGAGGATGGGTGGCGGGTCTGGGCCACGCCTTTTGGTCGTCGACGCCACGCAGATGTGAGATCAGCGCCCCTGAAGGCCCTCTTGCATCTCGTACAGGGACCGGAGGATCGTATCGTTGAGATACCGCGCGGTGAGGCTCTGGCGGCTCTGGTGGCCAATTCACCCGTGGTCAACGCCGATATCGAGCGCGCTTCTGAACTGCTGACCTGGTGGGATACCCTCCTGGGCGACATACCGGTGTATCGCTTATATTTCATCAAAGATAATTCTTTTTGGGAGGTGGTGGATGCTCACTTTGGATGACGTATTGGAACCTGCTCCGGGTGTGGTTTCCCGTGAGAGCAACGAGGAACTGGTCGTAGTCTTACCACGGGAGGGGAAATTCCTGGTCCTCAATGGCACAGGGGCGGAGGTCTTCAGGATGCTCGATGGTGAACGCTCACTGGAGGATATCACCGTCGCACTCCACGACCAATACGAGGCGGTGCCATTCAAACAGATCCGTAAAGACGTGCTCGCCTTCGCGAAGAAGATTCTAGGGCGAGATGCCGCTCAGCTCGTCAAACGTTCTGAATAACATGGCCCGACGCAGGTCACCGGACCCGGTGAACAAAGCTGACGGGGCTGTGAAAGGCTGAAGGAGGGGCGGTGCGACCAACGCTGTTGTGGATAAGCGCCCTTGTTATAAGTGTGCTCTTTATCGGCCTCTGGGGAGTAACTACAAACGTGAAGGGTGTCCCTGCCAGCTTGCCTTCGGGGCCCAATGCCGGTCCCTGTGAGACATGGGTTCAAGTGAACGATGATGCCTTTGGCATGGACGATCCGTCCGAACAATCACCTCCCTATGACAATGAAGAAGGGTTTGAGGTCATCGTCTTCGAGGGTTCGCTCTACGTGGGCATGGAGGCCGACAACGCCTACGGAGCACGACTATGGCGCACAAGGCCGGGGGTAATCCTTCCCCAGGACCAATCCGATTGGGAGGAGGTCGCTGAGGAGAACGGAGAACCCTTCGGCAATCCACAGAAGCAGAACGACGTCTATCAAAACGACCATATCGATAGTCTTGCTGTTTTCAAAGGGATTCTTTTCGCCAGTACCGCCAACGGCGGTTCGACCAGGCAGGGTACCATGATCTACGCCAGTACGACGGGGGCCTCAGGTTCCTGGAAGCCGGTTATTACTGCTGGTTTTGGCTATACGGAGAACACCAACTTCAAGGATATGCAGGTTTTCGAGGATTGGCTCTGTGGTGGTACGCAGAACCAATCGACGGGCGCGCAGGTCTGGTGCACCAATGATGGTATCAGCTGGATGCAGAAGAATCATGGGGGCTTCGGTACTGCCGACGACGATCCCACAACCATCAAGGTGTGGTCGGGTTACGTTTACAGCGGCTCCTTATATTTCGGTGCACAGAACTCCGGCAACACGGACGATTTAGGGTTGCTCTTTCGCACGGACGATATCGATGTCACGTCTCCAACCTGGACTCAGGTATATACAGGGGTAAGCGGTTCCGGTCGGGTTGATATCCTGGGCCAGCTGGGTGACTATTTTTACATCTCAACCGCCGGACCCAACGGGATACGCATTCTGCGCAGCCAGACAGGAAAACCGGGGAGTTGGGAACTCGTCAACGAACCAGGGATGGATGGGGACGCTAGTAACTTGGGCACCGTCGTCGATGGTGCGACCACGTACAACGGCGCGCTCTACGTGTCCGTCTCCAACGGGAAGACGGTCGTTGAGGTCTGGCGCACCACGGGGAGGATCCAGGATGGAGGCCCTCGCGTGGATTGGGCTCAGGTGGGCGCCAGCGGTCTCGGCGATTCTAACAATTACTACGCGGAACTCATCCCCTACAACGGCTATCTCTATGCCTGGACCTCAAATTATGAAACCGGGCAGGAGGTTCGACGCACCGCCTGTCCCATCCAGCAAGCACACGCTGTCACAGGAGCGGGTACCTATGAGTTTTCCGGTGCAGGGGCTACCATCACCCTCACTGCCGGGGCCCTGGATGTTCTCACTGTCTCCGTCTATCCGGGCGGATTTCCCGCTGCACAGACAAAACATCTTCCCATCGCCCGCCATTACGCGATCACACATACGCCCGTGAGTGGAGTTTTTACGGCTGACCTGACCCTGGCCTATACCGCCGAGGAGCTGGCCGCATCCGATGCCGATACTTTTACTCTTTACCTTACGCGCTGGAATGGTCAATCCTGGGTGGCTTGCCCCTCCGAATCCAGAGAGCGCGATGCCGACGCCCGTACCGTGACCTGCCGGGACGTGAGCGATTTCTCGACCTGGGCCTTTGCCAGCGTCTCAGGCTCACCGGCACCGGTGTACACTTTTTTTCTGCCGATCCTGACGATGGCCCAGACTTCTCTGCTCACGGGCCTCGCGGTGGTCGTCTTTACGTTGTTGATCACTCGTTTCAAAATCCCGGAAGTTCAAATCGAGTAGATCTTTATCGATCCCACCGAGCTCACATGACCTCTTACGAAGCTACGCTATCAGATAAATCTCTAACGCAGACGGCATCCTCAGAACAGACGGATGCCGATCTTCTGAAGCTGGTCGAGTGCGGCGACGAAGCCGCCTTCGACGAGCTCTACCGGCGTTACAGCGTACCTATCTATAACTATCTTTTGCGCCTTATCCACGAGCCGACCGTGGCGGAAGATATTCTGCAGGAGGTCTTCGTCACTCTCTGGCAGAGCGCGGATGGATTCCGAGGTGATGCCCAGGTGAAGACCTGGCTTTTTCGTATTGCCCACAATCAGGCCGTGTCCTGGCTGCGGAAACGGCGCGAGCTCCTCACTCACGACGGCGAGCTGCTGGATCGTCCGGTGCCTGCTAAAACCGAATCGCAAGCCATCGCCTCCTGGCGGGCGGAGCAATTGCGCGCGGCCCTTGATCAGCTGTCACCGGACCATCGCGCCGTTCTGGAGCTTGCCTTCTTCCATGAACTGCCCTACGCTGAAATCGCCGAAATCATGGATTGTCCCGTGGGTACGGTCAAGAGCCGGATGAGCTACGCACGGCGCTATCTCAGCCGCTGGTTGAAGCAGTTCGGGGTGGAGAGGTAAGATGTGGAGTAATAAAGACCGGATAGATCCGGATGCCTCAACGGAAGCGCGGCAGCCGTATCAGGAGACAGAAGACGAGTCTTTGGTGAGCTGGGAGGAGTTGCGAGCAGCGGTTACCAGCCAGCCCGAGGCTAGGCCTTCGTCAGAGGTCCGCCGTGAGGTATGGGCCAGAATTCGCGTTCGTGAAGCCTCTGATCTTACACCGCCCCCCACCTGGACAACGTGGGCCTGGGGCGTCGTGGTAGCGTTCGCGGTCATGATCGTCCTGTGGGGGTTGCTCGAACCGGGAATTGTCCTGGAATGGACGCTGGAGAATCACACTCCGGCTGCCTTCCGCATCTACCGCACAACTTTATCCTCGGGCGAATATATCCAGATTGCGGAGGCCCCTGTAGAGCAGCCCGCCTTGCGCTATCGTTACGTGGATCCCTTCATCTGGCCCGGTCAGACCTA
>JBNGDR010000124.1:0-6639 GCA_049975685.1 Anaerolineae bacterium | reverse complement strand
CCGATGGTGCGACGATGCCCGGAGTGCGGATCCCGTCGAGTCCGCGCCTTCGGATTGGGTACAGAAGGGCTGGAGCGTCGCGTCGCTGATCGATGGCCGGAGGCCCGGCGCCTCCGTTGGGACCGGGACGTGGCGCGAAATCACGCGGCCCACACCTCGCTGCTGGCGCGCTTCGCCACCGGGGAAGCCGACATCCTCATCGGCACCCAGATGATCGCCCGGGGGCTGGATCTACCCGGTGTCACGGTGGTCGGTATCGTATCCGCCGACGTGGGCCTACACCTACCCGACTTCAGGGCTGCCGAGCGCACCTTCCAGCTGCTGGCGCAGGTAGCGGGCAGGGCGGGTCGGGGGCTGCTGGGGGGGCGGGCACTTCTCCAGACCTACCATCCCGACCATTACGCGGTACAGCACGCCGCCGTCCATGACTACGTAGGCTTTGCCCGGCGCGAATTGGCCTTCCGTAAGGAGGCAGCCTACCCGCCGGTCATCCGTATGGCGCGCCTCCTCTTCCGCCATCCCAATGCGGATAAGGCTCGCCGGGCGGCAGAGACGCTCGCAATGGAGCTGCGGGAGAGATTGAAGGCCGAGGACCTTCCCGCATCGGACCTCATCGGCCCGGCGCCGGCCTTCTTTGCACGCGTGCGAGGCCGCTACCGCTGGCAGATCCTGCTGCGTCACGTGGACCCAGCAGACTTCTTGCGCGATGTCGAAATCCCGGCCGGTTGGCGTGTTGACGTGGACCCGGTTGACGTCTTGTAAACCGGCATCCATTTGGTTGACAATTCATCCGCCCTCCTATACTCTGGATCTTAGAGACCCACAACCTGAGTATTTTCCAGGCACAAACGTAGGCATACTGCATGCATCAGAAACCAACCGGAAAGGAGAATATACGATGAACGCAGGTGAGATGACCGAACAAGATACCCGCATCATGGCAGCACTGGCCCATATCTCCGTCATCCTTCCCTTCATGGGTGTGATAGCTCCCATCGTCATCTGGGCTACCCAGAGAGAGAAATCCCACTTCGTGGCTTTCCAGGCCCTCCAGGCTCTGGTCTACCAGTTAACCATGATCATTGGCTGGTTCATCGGCATGGGATGTTACGCCGTCTCCTTCCTGGGGATGTTTCTCGGCATCTTCGCTATCCCCTTCGCTGCCGATCCTCAGGCGGAAGGCGCCGGGATATTCGTCGTCATCCTGACCATGTTGGGCTCCATCATTCCTTTCCTCGTCTTTGGCGTCATCATTCTTGTTTTCATCGCTTTCTTGATTTATGGGCTGGTCGGCGCGATATCTACCTTCCAGGGAAAGGATTTCCGCTACATCATCATTGGTCGGTGGCTGGAGCGCTATCTAGAACGCGAGAATAAGGCATAGCAATATAGAGGACGGGGCCGAGACCGATAGATGGATTACACATCCGGTCCGGGATGAAAAGCCGTCTTCGGTGAACAAAAGCGAAGGTACGACAGTAGTTATCATACAGGAGAGCAGATCTGGCTCCACTGAAATAACTGGTAAAACTCGGAGTTTTCTGAAACTTGACACTATATGTAGAGTCTCGTCAGCCAAAATCACTAGATGTCGAGGATGATCTGCTAAAACTCCGAGTTTTGGACCTTTTTCAGTAGAGTCAGATCCAGTTTTTGGAAAGAGTAGTGAGATTGTGATGGATCGACGACGCAAAACCCTCACCTTGATCGGCGCGGGCATCGCCATTGTGGCCATGCTCCTCCTTGCGGCAGCTCTTGCCGATGTCGATCTCACCGACGACCGACCCTTCACGTTTGAAGATCTACTACTATTGCTGTGGCAGTGGCTCTGGCGGGCGATAACCCAGCCCGTGAATCTCACACTGGATCGAAGAACCCTGATGGGATTTCTGCGCATCATCTTTCTCCTGGCCCTCCTCCTCTTGCCGGTGGCTATCCTCTATTTCATCATGTCTCCGGAGTTCAGGAAGAAGGTATTGCGTAATCTTCTGGCTCTCTTGCTTTTTATCGTCATCTTCGAGTTACTGCGCCGTTCGGTCATCCTTGAAGCCATTGACGAGGAGTTCGTCGGTGGCCCACAGGCACCATCCCTGGAAATTGCCCCCGTGACGCCTCCGGAGGTAGAGAGTGTGCCACCCGCCTCTCGTTTTCTCGTGCTCGGCGTGAGTGTGACGCTGGCACTTGCGACCTCCGCGCTTCTGGTACGCGCCGGCTGGTCCATCTGGCAGCGCCGACGTCACCGCGCCCGTGCCGTGGAGCGTCTGGCATCGGAAGCGCGGCTGGCCCTCGACGATCTGCGGGCCGGCGGCGAGCTTAGGGACACCGTACTCCGCTGCTATCGTAGGATGAGTGAGGTCGTTCGCGAGGAACGAGGTCTTCGCCGCAACCAGGCGCTGACCCCCCGCGAGTTCGAGCAATATCTGGAACGTAACGGCCTCCCCGGCACGCCCGTCCACGACCTGACGCGTCTCTTTGAGAAGGTACGCTACGGTACCCATCTCCCTGACGAAGAAGATGAGCACCACGCCATCGCGAGTCTCAACGCCATAGTCGAAGCTTGCAAGGGGATATTGTGAAGCTGAAGCGTATATCTCTCAAACGTCTGTGGATACCACTGGCGTTGATACTAGCCCTAACCCTGCCCCTCGTGATCTTGCTGCAAGACATAACACGTGAGATCATCGTGGTTCCCATCTCCTATCTCCTCTGGATAGGAGGGCTCGTCCTGAAGAGTTTGCCACCCGCCTTCTACTGGATTCTCTTTCTCTTCATCGGTGTACGCATTGCCATCGTGAGTCTACGTCCCAAAAAGCGCGCCAAAGAATCCCTTCGCCCTCCCACGCCATCCTTCCCTGGTCCCGTCTCCGTCTGGGTCCGTCGCTTGCGCCTTACCCAGTTGGGACGCTATTCGAGGTGGCGATTGGCACACTATCTCGGCGAGTTAAGCGCCGACCTGATAGCATACGAGAGGCGTCTCACCGTTGGGGAGAGCCGGGAGCGCCTGCGCGACGAAGAGATTGCCACATCCCCAGAGGTCCGTAGATACCTGCGACTGGGACTCAATCCGCAAACACTCCCATCCCGCACTCTTCTCACCCGATTGAAGGCAAGTCTGGGACTCAATGAAGACTCCCAACCGTCGCTTGACCTCGATCCCGAGGAGATCGTCCAATTCCTTGAAGAACAACTGGAGGTACATCATGACATCTACCCAACAGCCCCCCCCGCCCGAGACCTTTCCTGACGTCGCCGACCTTAGCCAACGCATCCTCCGTGAGGTCGAACGAGCCGTCGTCGGCAAACGCGACGTATTGCAGGATATCATGGCGGCGGTACTCACACCAGGTGGTCATCTCCTCCTGGAAGACTATCCTGGCCTGGCGAAAACCCTCATCGCTAACAGCTTCGCCACGGCCCTGGGACTGAGCTTCAAACGCATCCAATTCACGCCCGACCTGCTGCCCGGCGACATCACCGGTGGCTATATCTACGACCGCACACGGAACGAATTCCTCTTGCGAAAGGGACCTATCTTCGCCAACATCATCCTGGCGGATGAGATCAACCGCGCTTCTCCCAAGACCCAATCGGCGCTCCTGGAGGCCATGCAGGAGTACCAGGTGACGCTGGAGGGCGATACCATGCGGCTGCCCGCACCCTTCGTCGTCGTTGCCACCCAGAACCCTATCGAGTACGAAGGAACCTTTCCTCTGCCCGAAGCCCAGCTCGACCGCTTCATGATGAAACTCTCGGTGGGTTATCCCTCGGCTGAGGACGAGCGGGAAGTACTACGACGGCGGCGAGAGCGCCAGGAGGACGCCTTTAACCTGAAACCGGTCGCCAGCGCGGAGGCGTTGTTGGCCATGCGTCGCGTGGTGGAGGGCGTACACGTCGATCCCGATGTCGAAGGATACATCGTCGACCTCGTCCATGCGACGCGGCGCCACCGTTACGTCGCCGTTGGCGCCAGCCCCCGGGGATCGCTGGCTTTGCTGAAGCTCGCGCGCTCCTGGGCCGCCATGCAGGGGCGCGGATACGTCATCCCTGACGACGTCAAGCGCTTCACCCCACCGGCCCTCGCTCACCGCCTCATACTGGAGCCCGATCTGTGGACAGAACGGGGAGCAGCAGATAGCGTCATCGCGGAGCTGCTGCGCACCGTTCCCGTTCCTGTCATTGATTGAATTCGACTGCGAATATGTTTAGGAAGCGCTTCCTTCTGCTCGCTATCCTCGTCTATGTCCTGCTCTTCCTGGGCTTGCTGATCCGGCAGGGTGAGATCCTCGCCCTTGCCCTGCTGCCTGTCATATACCTGGTAGTAGCACTCTTCTACAGCCCACCCGAAATCCACCTGCGTGCCCATCGCACCCTCGTCTTCCGTCGCGAGGGCATGGAGGCGGGGACCTTCGACGAGTTCCCCGCCGATCGTGTCACTCGTGAGACACCCGTCATCGTCACTTTGAAGCTAATCAATGAAGGCGAACCTTTGGAGGAACTTCTGGTGGAGGATCTGGTACCACCGGATCTGGATCTTCTAGAAGGTAAGACGCGGATTCTGGCATCTTTGCCTGCCGGTGAAAGCCTCACGCTTCAGTACACCGTCCGGGGTCAACGGGGCAGCTTCTACTTCAGGGATGTGAGAATCACCGTAGGTGAGAGTCTGGGGCTTTTTCGTCGCAGGACGACGGTCACGGCGTCCAGGCGACTTCTCGTCCTGCCGGAGATAACGCGGTTGCAGCACGTACCCATTCGCCCCTTGCACACTCACGGCTTTGCCGGCCCCATCCCCTCCCGGCGCCCAGGTTCCGGTGTGGAATTCTTCGGCGTGCGCGAATATCAGATGGGCGACTCCCGACGCCAGATCAACTGGCGTGTGACGGCACGCCACGGCGACCGACCCTTTACCAACGAATTCGAGCAGGAGCGCATCGCCGATGTGGGGCTCATCCTCGACGCCCGGGAGCAGATCAACGTGCGCTCGGCGACGGATTCACTCTTCGAGTATAGCGTGCGTGCTACCGCATCCCTGGCCGACACCTTTCTGAAAGACGGTCACCGCGTCGCCCTTCTGGTCTACGGGCGCGCCCTGGAACGAGTCTACCCCGGCTACGGCAAGGTACAACGGGAGCGCATCCTCCGCCTGCTTGCCCGAGCCCAGACCGGGGTCAGCATGGTCTTTGAACGCTTCGACTATCTCCCCACCCGCTTCTTTCCACCGCATTCCCAGATCGTCCTCATCAGTCCTCTATCGAGGGAGGATCTCTCGGTGCTTGTCCGCCTGCGGGCGCGAGGGTATCGCCTCCTGGTCATCAGCCCTGACCCCGTCACCTTCGAATCTCAGATCCTGGGCGAACAGAGAGAGGTAGCGCTCGCCGCACGCATCGCCCGGGTGGAGCGAATCCTGCTCCTGCGGCGGCTGCGGCGCATGGGCATTCGCGTTGCAGACTGGCAGGTGGACCGTCCCCTGGATCAGGTACTGCACACCACCCTGGCACGCTCGCCCAAGAGTGCCCGACCGGTGGGGGTGAGACTGTGAAAGCCACACTTGTTCTGCTGGTAGTGAGCACCCTAGCCGGAGGCGGCGCGTTGGCAGCCGGGTACGCCCTCGGAGGATTCTGGAGCGTGAGTGGCGCTCTGGTCATCTCTGCGCTACTCTGGCTGGTTGAACAACGCGGGCGCTGGGCGTGGGTGAGTTCTCTCTTCCTGGTTTGCCTCATCCTGGTCGCGGCAGGTGGCATCTGGCTGGGGCTGAGCCCGGTCTGGATGCTCATCGGCGTGGCGGGGACTCTCACCACGTGGGATCTGGAACACTTTGTGCGGAGGGTACGTAGCGCTGCGGGGAGCAAAAGCGATCTGGGTGGCTACGACCACCTGGCCCGTCGTCACCTCGGGCGGGTGTTACTCATGGATGGCGTAGGTTTGGCTCTGGGTACGGTGGCCCTCCTCATCCAGGTAAATCTGAGCTTCGGCGTGGCCCTGGCGCTGGGGCTGCTGGCCGTCGTAGGCCTAAGCCAGATGATAGCCTTCCTGCGCCGCTCAGAGACGTAAAGACAAAACCCCTCTCGCTCACCGCACAAAATCCGGGCCGCCCATCTCGGCCATGCAGATGTCGTCGGGCGGGACATCGGGATCTTCCAGGAAATCCTCCACCATCTCCATGGCGCAGGGGCTCTGACCCAAACCCACCACGTGCCCTTGGCCGGGGAACTCGTAGGCGTAGACGTTGCTCAGCGCTTCGGCCACCTGGCGCGCATACGGAGGCGGCGTCACCGGATCATACTCCCCAACGAGGATGAGCGTGGGGATTTCGCTCTCGACCGGTTGCCCCTCAAGGGTATCGAAGGGCGCCGCACCCCACACCTCACAGACTTCGAAGAGCGTCTCCGGCGATCCGAAGATGACCTCCTCAACGAAGCCCTTGGCGTAGGGGTAGGTCTCATAATCGGCGGCGAGATCCTCCGGCGTCGTTGCGTAGATCTCCTCGTGGCAGTTCACGGAGAAGTACATGCCGATGCTGTGCTCGATCTTGGGGCTTATGGTGGCCCCCAGCATCCATGAGAGCAACTCGTAGTCGCCCTGCGCGGTGTCGCGGATCATGCGGGGCAGATAGGTGATCATCTCCGTGGAGTAGGCGCTGTA
>JBNGDR010000123.1:0-6639 GCA_049975685.1 Anaerolineae bacterium | reverse complement strand
GTTGCAGCGGGCCGGAAAATTGACGGGCGAGCAGGCTCGAGTTATCCAGGCCAACATGGCAAACAAATCGGATCGTGATATTGCAATGATGTTGATACAGGCCAGTCACATCGAGCAACAGGATGTCGCCCGTAGTATCCGGCAGCACATTTTGAATCAGGTCTACCGGATCTTTTCGTGGAATGAGGGCTCCTTCCGCTTCGAACCGGCCGATCTACCCATCCAGGGCAAGCTGACTGCCTCTATCGCCCTGGAGAATGTCATCATGGAGGGTAGCCGGCGACTCAAGGAGTGGGAGCGCTTGCAGGAGGAGATTCCCGATCTGGACATCGCTTTGAGATTTGCCGATCGACCTACCACGCCGCTCCGTGACATCAACCTCACGGTGGCGGAATGGCGCGTCATCTCCTTTATCAATCCGCGCAATACGATTCGGAAGATTGCTCAGTACAACAGTATGAGCGAGTTCCAGATCCGCAAGATTGCCTACAGCCTGCTTCAGGCGGGGCTTGTGGAGATTGTGCATCCCCCGAGACAGGCCCGGGGTATACCTGAGGCGTCAGAAGGCAAGCGGGCTCCGGAATCCCAACCTGTCAGTCAACGGCGTCCGGCGGTCAAGCGTGGCCTCATTCAGAGACTCATCAATCGGATTCGGGAGTTATAGTAATGCAGACACTGAAAATCGTCGTCACTGGTCCTTTTGCTTCGGGGAAGACCGAATTCATTCAGAGTATCAGCGAGATCGACGTAGTCTCAACGGAACGTAAGATTTCGAAAGAAGCAGAACGCATCAAGAACGCCACAACCGTGGCGATGGACTTCGGACGTATCACCATCGACGAAGAACTTATCCTCTACCTGTTCGGTACACCTGGGCAGCGTCGCTTTAACTTCATGTGGGAAATTCTCTCCGAGGGGATGTTGGGATTCGTCGTTATGGTCGATAGCAACCGTCCGGAGACCTTCCGGGAGGCTCAACGGATTCTGGCCACCTTCCGTAGTTACTCGCCGGTGCCTTACATCGTGGCAGCGAACAAGCAAGATATGGATGATGCCTGGCCGCCCGACGATCTTAAGATCGTGTTGCGGGTGGAATCCGGTATCAAGGTGGTACCCTGTGTGGCTACTGACCGTGAAAGTGTCAAACAGGTGTTGTTAGAGCTCTTGTATTCTATTTTGGAGATTATAGATCAGGACGGGACGACCTGAGTAACCATACTTTAACTGAATTGCAACGGCCCATTCGCCCCAAGGTAGTTCCCCCTGTGATATTATTAGGATAGATATAGGTAAGCCAGGTTGTGAGGGGCAAGGCGATTTTACATGAGTTCCATCGTTACTGACCAGGGGATCGTACATTACGAAGCTTTCGGACGGGGTAAACCCGTGATCTTGCTTCATTGCTGGTTGGGCTCATGGAGCTACTGGTTCTCCACAATGGAGTATCTCAGCGATTCCTACAAAACCTACGCCCTCGACTTCTGGGGATTTGGCGAGTCTGCCAAGCAAGGCTCCTTTACGGTTTTTGAGTACGTGAACATGGTGGACCAATTTATGGAGCGTATGGGGCTCCAGCAGGCGCCGGTCATGGGTCATTCCATGGGAGGCTCGGTCTCTTTAAGTTTGGCTCTTACCTATCCGGATCGCGTGTCCGAGGTCGCCATTGTCGGCTCTCCTATCACGGGATCGGGGTTGAGTTTTCTGTTGAAGCTGGCGGGCAACCGTCAGATAGCCTGGCTGCTGTACCGCTTTCCCCGGCTTTTTGCATGGAGTGTCAGGTTGGCATCTCCTTTCTATGCTCGGGATTGGAAAACCTGGTATGGAATGTTTGAGAAGGATCTCTCCAGCACCACGATGGAGTCCTTCTTTGCCAGTATCCGCGATCTTCGCTTCACCGATCTGCGACCGCGTCTCAACGAGCTAAGTGTTCCGATTATGGGCATCTTTGGTCGTAAGGATAATATCGTTAATCCGAATCAAGGCGAGATTCTTCGCAAAAAGGCTCCTAATCCGACGGTTCATTATTTCCAGGAGTCCGCGCACTTTCCCATGCTTGATGAGACGAGCAGATTCCATCAGGCCATACGCGAGTTCCTTGAGGGGCATTGAGGTATTGTGTGGTGTCCCGCACGCGATCTTATGTAGGCTGGCGCCCTCTGGATATGGAGGCTCCGGAATCTGTTGAATATGCACTGCCCAACAAGATGGGACGTGTCATCTTACTGGCCTTGGAAGAGGAGCTGGGGCTTAATGGTTTGAATGCGGTTCTCAAGTTGGCGCGCCTGTCACACCTGAGTGATCATTATCCACCAGCGAACTTCGAGGTGGGGATGGCTTTCAGTGATGTGGCGCGACTTCTGGGTGCCATCGATGAGATGTACGGCCCCCGCGCGGGGCGTATGTTACAGCTGCGGACAGGTCGTATCTGCTTTCGACAGGGTGTGCAGGATTTCGGGGCCTTATTGGGCTTTGCGGATTTGGCCTTCAGGATCTTGCCATTACGGTGGCGCGTGCGTTTCGGGTTAGAAGTTCTGGCCGAGATCCTGAATCGTTACTCGGATCATGAGATTGAGTTAGCGGCTGAAGATGGAGGCTATCTGTGGATTACCCATCGTTGTGGGATTTGCTGGGATAGGAAGACCTCTTATCCGGCGTGTGCCTTGATGGTGGGTTTGCTGCAGGAGACTTTATATTGGGTAAGTGGGGGGCGTCTCTTCGATGTGGAAGAGATCGCCTGCGTTGCTACCGGGGATCCGACCTGTACTTTGCGTGTGGATGAGTCCCCGCTTGTATAGATCAATGTAGAGAGGCGACGTGCGTAAGGTCATTTTACGAGACCGGAGGAAGATCGCTCCTTTTAACGAGTCGGCACGCGAACTGAGCGTGCTCTCTAAACCGCTGTGGCTCTACCAGCGGGATATCTTGGCGCCTTATACTACTGAGGAGCGCGAGGTCGAGAATCTCAGCGAGCTGGGACACGATCGGGCGGAAACACTTGTTCATCGTGACAACCTCTACTTCGGTCAATCCTTCATTGACGAGTTTATCAACCGGGCTCAGAAGCTGGGTAAGGCTTGTCAGGTGGCCTTTGAACTGGACGATCCAGCCATTACCCAGCATGCCTTATATCTCCAGCGAGGGATCCGGCGTCAGGGTAATGTCTACGTGGCCGATCTCTGGTATTATCCCTACGGCATCGAGCCTATGGTGCGCCCTCTGGTAATGGATACGGAGCCCCGTGAGGTCGGCTTCTATCACGTGCCCACTCATATGTCTAATATCTACGGAGAACTGGTCTATCAGCTGCCCACCAAGGCCTTTCTCTCCATAGAACATTGGGTTCACATCCTGCTGGCTAATGTGATGTTCGGTATCTTCTCCATAGGGGCCCGTTTTGAGCAGCAGGTTGAAGAAGATCTGATGTTGAACCTTAAGATGCTCTGGCGGGGTATGCTGGAACGCAAACAGGTGCTCACGACCTCTGAGATGGTCCAGGTAGGTAAAGATTGCGAGATCGATCCCACCGCCATTATCCAGGGCCCGACCATCATCGGCAACAATGTTACCATCGGAGCGGGATCTGTGGTGGGCAACTGTATTCTGGGCGATAACGTCAATATCTCCCAGGGTTGTCAGCTCATGCTCAGCGTGGTGGGTTCTGGCAGCTTTCTTCCCTTTCGGGCTTCGCTCTTCGAGACGGTCCTGATGGAAGACTGCATGGTGGCCCAGAACACCTGCCTGCAGCTCTGTGTGGTGGGGCGCGGGTCCTTTGTTGGGGCTGGTAACACCTTCACCGATTTCAACCTGATCCCCGGTAAACCACTGCGCTCGCATTTCGCCGGGCGGTTGGAGAGCGCCGGGACGACGGTTCTGGGTGGGGCTGTGGGTCATAACGTGCGCATGGGGTCGGGCTTCATTGTTTTCCCGGCTCGTATGATTGAGTCGGATGTCATTCTGTTTGCTTCGTCGGACCGCCGGATCATCTCTAGGAATGTTTATTACGAGGACAGCGACCATCATAAGCTGGAGCATGGGGAGCGACTGCATCCGAGACTCTATCCGCCGGATTGATGAGGAACGTCTATGTCTATGGATTCATTTGCGTTCATCATCCATCCCATTGATCCCAAGCGAGACGTCGCTCGCAAGTACCCGTTATTAGGCAAGTTGTTGCCGGAGGCCGCCATCCATTTTTTCTCGGGGTTCTGGCCCCCCGTCTATCTTTCGCACATCACAGGGGCCCGTTCCAGGGCAACCGGCAAGGAGATCGAGGGCTGGCTTATCGCTGTGCCCTATACCGTAGAGCGGATGCTCAAGTTGCCACCGCGCGAGGTTTACCGTAAGATCGTCGCTGCTGGTCATCTGGCGGAGGACCTGGGTGCCAAGATTCTGGGGTTAGGGGCTTACACCTCTATCGTGGGAGATGGTGGGTTCACCGTTGCAGAGAGGTTGGAGATTCCGGTGACCTCCGGCGATAGTTACACTGCCTCGGTGGCGGTCAAGGCCACGCGCAAAGGGGCGGCCTTGATGGGCGTTGACTTTGGGACGGCGACGGTTGCTGTCGTTGGCGCCACGGGTGCTATTGGCGGGATCGTTGCGCGGCAGCTGGCTTCCGGCGTGGGGCAGATGATGCTCATAGGACGCAATCGTGAAGCCCTGGAAGAGCGGGGTGCGGAGATTCGGGCAGAGAGTGGGGCGGAGGTTACGCTTTCGCTTGATGTGCAGGATATCCGCCGGGCTCAGGTGATCGTCACCGTTACCAGCGCCGGAGGTAATCTGGTACGACCTGAGTATCTGCAACGGGGTGCCGTGGTCTGTGATGTCTCCCGTCCCAGGGATGTCTCCTGGCAGGTGGCGCAGGCCCGGAAGGACGTGCTGGTCTTCGACGGTGGATTGCTGGAGGTGCCCGGAGATGTCGATTTCGGTTTTGATTACGGGCCGCCGCCGAATATGACCTTTGGCTGTATTGCAGAGACCATGACCCTGGCTTTCGAGGGTCAATTCGAGGATTATTCACTGGGAAAGAACCTGGACATCGACATGGTGGAAAAGATCGACGCACAGGCGACCAAGCACGGCTTTCGGCTCGCCGCGTTGCGCAGTTTTGAACATAAGCTGGAAGAGGCCAGAATCGAACAGGTTCGGGCCTATGCCGCAGTGGGAGGTAGGGTATGAGCGAAGGCCGCATCCTAGTGGTAGAAGACGATTTCGATATCTCCAACATGCTTCAGCTCTATTTCAAGTCGTTGGGGTACGAGGTCTACGTGGCGCCCCGGGGTTCAGAGGCGCTAGATCTGACCCGTCAGAAACTTCCTAACGTCATTGTCCTGGATATCATGTTGCCTGATATCGATGGTTACGAGGTTTGCCGGCGGTTGCGAACCAATTTACGAACCAGCCATATACCCATCCTATTTCTCACTCAGAAGGATGAGCGGAGCGACAAGATACATGGCCTGGAGCTGGGGGCCGATGACTACATAACCAAGCCCTTCGACGTTGAGGAACTCCGTTTGAGGGTGCGTAATACCATCAAGCGGGCTGAGATTGAGAGCCTCACCAGCCCCAGTACCGGCCTTCCCAGTGGACGGCTTATCGAACAGCAGCTCAGGGAGCTTCTGCGCCGTGAGAATTGGGGCATGCTCTACATTGGCATTGATGGCCTGGAACCTTTCAATGAGGTCTACGGCTTTGTCGCGGGGGAGGAAGTGTTACGTTTCACGGGGATGTTGCTCAATAATGTCGTGGACGAGTTCGGGACCCCTGATGACTTCATAGGACACATTGGAGGTGATGACTTTACCCTCATCACCAAACAAGATCTCGTTGAACCTATCAAGGCCGAGCTTGAGCGCCGCTTTGAGGAGAATGTAGGGACCCACTATGATTTCATGACCCGCACGCGTGGTTATCTTGTGGTCAAGGACGACGAGGGAAACGAGAGACAGGTACCATTGATGGCTTTGCAGATTGGAGTCCTGACCAGCGAGGATGGTCCTTTCACTGATATACGGGAGATCACCGAGCTGGCTGCAGAGGTCCGTCGGCGGGCGGCACGAAAGAGCTGACGAGACGCCATAACGTTAGATTGTGATGTGATCTTTCCATGAAAATTCGGTCGGCGTTTATGAAATATCCAGGCGCATTTATTGCACTTGCGATGATCCTGGCCCTGCTACTCATCTATCTGGGGCCAGCCATCCCCCTATTGCTCTATGCGCTGCTGGTGCCTACCGTACTGGCTGCCTGGAGTTGGGGGCGCATGGGAGGGCTGACGGTAGCTCTCTTTTCAGTCCTTGCGTCACTGCCTGCCACCCTGCGCGCGCCTGCGATACAGGCCAATTTTCCCTATCCCCTGGCTCTGGTCATTGCTGCCGGTTGGTTACTTGGACTTTTGTCGGATGAGCGCCGCCGTCGCCTGCGACTGAGCGGGGCGGCACAACGGTTAAGTGAACGGGTCTCAGTAGCGGTGGACGTGGAGGCCGTGTGGCGATCTGCGCTTTCGCAGATGGTCACAATTTTTGATGCTGCCGCGGGTGCCTGGGTCTGGCGCCAACCTATCAATGAGGTCTGGACGGCGGGTGAGTCCACACTGACCGAATCTGATTGGAGGCAGCTTTCTGGAGCAGAGGACCTGAG
>JBNGDR010000122.1:0-6647 GCA_049975685.1 Anaerolineae bacterium | reverse complement strand
CATGAACGTGGATATCCACGTCGCTCACGTGCCCAAGACCATCGATAACGATCTCCCTCTGCCCGAAGAAATTCGGACCTTCGGCTACGAGACAGCCCGGGAGCTGGGAACGCGCATCGTGATGAATTTGATGGAGGAGGCGCTGACGGGCTTCCGCTGGTTCCTTGTGGTGACCATGGGACGTAAGGCCGGTCACCTGGCGCTGGGCATTGGCAAGAGCTCTGGGGCTACGCTGACCCTCATCCCCGAGGAATGGCACGGGCGTGAGATTCGGCTGCAGGAGGTCGTGGATATCCTGGCGACCTCTCTTATCCGGCGCCTGGCTGAGGGTAAACCCTACGGCGTTGCTCTCGTCGCCGAGGGGGTCATCGAGCAGATGTCTCGTGGTGATCTGCGGGTGCTCGATTACGTCGAGCGTGATGCCCACGGCCACATTCGTCTCTCCGAGGTGGACTTCTCGGATATTCTCAAGCATGCACTGCGTCGGGAGCTGGCAGATCTGGGGATCCGCGTTCGCATTATCAGCAAGGATCTAGGCTACGAACTGCGCTGTGCCGACCCCATCGCTTTCGATATCGACTACACTCGTAGTCTAGGGGAGGCGGCGGTGGATTTCCTACTGGATGGGGGCACTGACGCGACCATTACCATCCAGCAGAATCAGGTGGTCCCCATACCTTTTGATGAGATGATGGACGCGGAGACGGGACGGACGGTGGTGCGCACTGTTAACATCGATTCCTTTACCTATCGCTCGGCGTACAAGTTCATGATCCGGCTGAAGCCCCAGGACGCTGATAACGATGCGCTTCTGGCGCGGATGGTGGCGCAGACGAATCTCTCCGTTGACGAGTTCAAAGAACGCTACGGGTATCTGGTAAGTATCGCGCCTCGCCCCTTCTAAGAGCAGAGAATCTGGGGAGATCCCGGAACCTTCTTTGGGGCAAACCTTAAGGATTCTCCTCATTGTTTTGGTTGTTTGTTTTCGGAGTCCAGGTGTCATTGGTTGGTGAAGGGTAGAGGTCAGACAAATACGTTGTCATTGGTCTTTAGTCTGGAGTATGATATAATCACTCCGATATGTCAGGGGAGGTAAACTACCTGTGTTCGAAGTAAAAACAGAGATTCTAGATACTCATGAAGCGTTATTGACCGTCGAGATTGATCCTCAAACATCCCAGAAGGCTTTGGAGAAAGTGGCACGCCAGATCTCCAGGGAAATAAAGATCCCCGGTTTCCGTAAAGGGCGGGTTCCCTTCCACATCGTGGAACGTGCTGTTGGCTCCGACACCTTGCGGCAGGAGGCCGCGGAGGTTCTTCTCAAAGATATCTATCCTCAGATCCTGGAGGAGGCGGACATTCAACCCTACACCTCAGGCCGTCTGGAGGGTATTGAGATTCGACCCTTTGTCGTTACCATCCGTGTGCCCCTCGCGCCCGAGGTTGAATTAGGAGACTACGAGAGCCTCCGTATGGACCCCGAGTCCGCTGAGGTGACGGAAGAGGAGTTACAGGAGGCGTTGGAACGGATCCGAAGAGACAGCGCCGTCCTGGATCTGGTGGAGCGCCCGGCGGAGATGGGTGATCTAGTCATCCTCTCGCTACTTGAGGGCCGGGTTGGCGACGAGGTCGTCTTCCACGATCACGATGTCGAGGTGGTGCTTGATGAAGAGGAGCCCTTGATCTCCGTTGACTTCGTGACTGCTCTTGTGGGGATGCTTGAAGAGGAAGAGAAGACGTTCACGCTTGTCCTACCCGAGGATTTCGTTGAAGAGGAGCTTCGAGGTGAGGAGATAGAGTTTGAAGTGACCGTCGCCGAGGTTTACAGCCGTTCATTGCCCGAGATCGACGATGCTCTGGCGAGCGCGGTAGGGAATTATGAATCTCTGGAGGAACTGAAGGCCAATCTCCAGGAGCAGATGAGCGAGTATAAAGAGGAACAGGCTGAGGCGATTTACCGCGAGAAACTTGTCAATGCCCTGGTTGAGATGTCCGAGGTTCATTATCCGCCCGAGATGGTTGAAGATACCATCGATGATATCCTTGCTGAAATGCGCCAGAACATTGAACAACGTTATGACGTAGAGTGGGAGGATTTCCTTCGCCGACAGGGGATCAGCGAAGCCCAGCTCCGCGAGCAGGTACGTTCCCAGGCGGTCGATCGTATCCAGCGCGGCCTGGTTCTCAGTGCCTTCGCCGAGGAGGTGGGTATTGAGGTCACAGAGGCCGAGATTCGCGAGCAAGTCGCCAATATCTTGCGAGGTCGAGGGATCACCGACGAGAACCTGGTCTCTCAATTCAAGGTCGATTCGCAGGCCGGAGAGAACGTAAGAGCCACCGTGAGAGGGGAAAAGACCCTTAGGGCGCTGGAGCGACTGGCGCAGGGCCTATCTCCCATAGAACCCGAACCTGAGATTGAACCCGAGGTCTGGGTCGAGGAAGATTCCGAAATTTCCGTCGGAGAGGCCCAGCCGGAGCCCCCTCCTGAGGTGGAGGAAGACGAAGTGGCTGCTGAAGACGACGAGTCTGGGGTAGATGAATCTGAACATAGTGAATGAGTAGAGGTGCTTCGAAAATGAATGCCAATCGACCCTTTTCTATGGGCTTGGTCCCCATGGTTATTGAGAGTACCGGGCGGGGGGAGCGTGCCTACGACATTTTCTCCCTGTTGCTGAAGAATCGCATTGTTTTCCTGGGGTCGCCCATCAACTCCCAGGTTGCCAATCTTATCGTGGCTCAATTGCTCTTCCTGGATCGTGAGGACCCGGAGCGCGAGATCAGCTTATATATTCACTCCCCCGGCGGGGAGATTGCGGCGGGTTTGGCCATCTATGATACCTTGCAGTTAATCCATGCACCCGTCTCCACCATGGCTGTGGGAATGACAGCGAGTATGGCTGCTATTTTGCTCACGGCGGGCACCAAGGGGCGTCGCTATGCTCTTCCGCATGCAACTATACTGCTACACCAGCCCTCGGGTGGTGTGCAGGGTCAGGCTGCTGACATCGAGATCGCTGCCAAGGAGATCTTGCGCATGCGTGATCTCATCAACGATATCCTTCGGCGTCATACCAAGCTGACCGATGAGCAGATTGAGAAGTTCACCGATCGGGATTTCTACATGACGGCTCAAGAGGCAGAGGAGTATGGCGTCGTGGATCGGGTCGTGGAGTCGGCGCAGGAACGCGAAGAGTGACATTCGAAGCGAGAGGGTAGGACACTTCCCTCTCGCTTTTTCTGTAGGCTCGTCCTATAATATAGGCTGGGGCAACGCTCTGGCTATAAGCAGGGACCATTCCCCGCAGGTCAACACCCGGTCGTAATGGCCGACATCGCTCTTCTTCTGACCGGATGGGCGATAGCACATACTTAAATACATAGCTACATTATCAAACAGTTCTCGTAACACAGGAGGATGAATCGTGGATCGTGAGGAACACGAAGTCTTAAATGGGCTCTTGCGGCCCGAATCCATTGCTGTCATCGGTGCTTCAAACAAAGAGGGCAAGATCGGATATACCGTTCTCCAGAATCTCAAGGATAGCGGTTATCAGGGTGGCATCTATCCCGTCAATCCCGGTGAGGGGGAGATCCAGGGGCTTAAAGCCTACGAGAGCATCCTGGATGTGCCGGAGGATGTGGATGCTGCTGTTATTATCGTCCCTGCCAAGTTTGTTCCGAAGGTTACGGAGGAGTGTGGTGAGAAGGGCGTCAAAGGGCTGATCGTTATCGCCTCCGGCTTCAGCGAGGTGGGACGGTCGGACCTGGAGCGCCAGGTTGTAGAAATAGCTCACGAATATGGTATGCGGGTGCTAGGCCCCAACATTGTGGGTATTCTATCTAACTCCGACGATTGCAACGCTTCCTTCGCTCCTTTCCTGCCTTTGCCAGGGAAGGCCGCCCTGGTCTCTCAGAGTGGAGCGTTGCTTATCGCCATCGACGCTTCGACCTATACCCGTCGGGTAGGTTTCGATAAGTTGATCTCGATCGGCAATATGTCAGATGTTAACTTCGCCGACATGGTGGAGTGGTTGAGTCAGGATGCGAATACCGCTTGTATAACCCTCTACATTGAGGGCTTGAAGAGCGGTGCTCAATTTGTGAAGGCTTCGCGCGCGACGCAGAAGCCCATTGTTGCCCTGAAGGCTGGGGTGTCGGCTCACGGTGCGGCGGCAGCTGCCTCCCATACCGGATCTCTGGCTGGCTCTGGCAAGATCTATGAAGCAGCCTTCGAGCAGGCAGGTGTCGTTCGCGCTTCTGATCTCAACAATCTCTTTGATCGGACGCTGGCGCTGTCGCTGCAGCCGCCGATGGAGGGGGACAACCTGCTCATCATCACCAACGGTGGTGGCGTAGGCGTGCTGGCGACGGACGCTGCCGAACGCTTCGGTATTCCCCTACGCTTTGCACCCGACGACGTTCAGACCGAGCTCAAGAAGCACATGCCCGAGTTTGGCTCTGCCAAGAACCCCGTCGATCTGACGGGCATGGCCGGTCGTGATTGGTATCAGGATTCCACCCGATATTCCTTCGCCCACGAGTGGGTGGACGGTCTGGTGGTCCTTTACTGTGAGACGGCGATGACCGATCCCATGGATATTGCCGAAGGTATCGCTGAGGCCATTGAAGAATCGGGTGTGAAAGATAAACCGGTCGCCGTTTCCTTTGTCGGTGGTGAAAAATCGGAGGAGGCCATGCGGTGGCTGGTGGAACAGGGCATCCCGGCCTACGATGCGCCCGATGTCGCAGTGAACGCTCTCGCCGCGCTTCGAGAATATGCCAGCAGCCGCACCCTGGCTGCTGAACCCTTCGAGCGTTTCGAGGACGTGGACGAGGAAGCCGCGCGCGCGGTTATCGAGGGTGTCCGGGCGCAGAGATGCTGCAACCTTACCGAGATCCAGTCTAAGAAGGTCTTCGCCGCCTTTGGTCTGCCCGTGGCGCGCACGGAGCTTGCGACCAGTGAGGACAAAGCCGTGGCGCTTGCCGAGAAGATCGGCTATCCGGTGGTGATGAAGATTATGTCGCCCGACATCCTTCATAAATCCGACGCCGGTGGTGTGAAGGTTGACGTCAACGGCGCTGATGAGGTACGCGAAGCCTACAAAGAGATCCTGGCAAATGCCGGGGAGTACAAGGCCGATGCCGACATTCATGGTGTGGCCATCCAGGAGATGGCTCCCTGGGGTACTGAGGTTATCCTGGGCTCCGTCGATGATCCCACCTTCGGCCCCAGCGTCATGTTTGGGTTGGGCGGGATCTTCGTGGAGATTCTCAAGGATGTCACCTTCCGCGTGGCTCCCGTATCCTCGGATCAGGCCATGCACATGCTGGATGATATCAAGGGCGCACCCATCCTCAAAGGCGCCCGTGGTGAGGAGCCCCGGGATCGGCGGGCGCTGGCAGAGGTCATGAGTCGCTATTCCTACATGATCACCACGCTGCGCGATGAGATCTCGGAGTCTGACGCGAATCCTGTCCTGGTTTACGAAGAGGGGGCGGGAGTTAAAGTCGTGGATGCCCGGATCATTCTCAAGGAGAAGTAAGCCCAATCTGTCCCACTTGTCGAAGTGGAGGGCCGCCCACCGGAAAACGGGGGGCGGCCCTTTTTTTTGTAGGTGAGCTTTCGGTCAGATGTGGTATAATTTCTTTTCGTGACCGGGGCGAATACGCTCTGGCGAGTGTGTCGTTAATCTAACAGGAGTTGCAATGGGATTGAGTCATCTTGTCGATGCTATCGCTATGTGGGTCCAGGATGTTATCCGGGCCATGGGGTACTTAGGATTGGGGCTGGTTATGTTCCTGGAGAACATCTTTCCCCCCATTCCCTCGGAGGCGGTATTGCCCATGGCGGGTTGGCTGGCCTACGAACGCGAGGGAGGCTTCACTCTCTGGGGCGTGACCCTGGTCGGTGCTATCGGTTCTGTGGCGGGAGCGTTGGTTTTCTATGGCATGGGCTATGCCTTTGGGGAGTCGCGTCTACGCGAGCTCGTCCGCCGTTATGGAAAATGGCTTCTTCTATCCGAGGAAGACTTCGATACCGCACTGGCCTGGTTCAATCGTTACGGTGAGATCGTCATCTTCTTCGGGCGCATGGTACCCATTGTGCGCAGTCTCATCTCTGTTCCGGCGGGTTTGGCCTCTATGGATCTGGGACGTTTCAGTATCTACACCGCCGTGGGCACGGCCTTATGGAGCTTCCTGCTGGCCTTTGCCGGTTATCTCCTGGGCCAGAATTGGCCTCTGGTTATGGAGTGGATGGGCCGTTATGAGAAAGTGGTCATTGTCCTGTTTGTCGTGGGCCTTATCGCTTTCATTATATCGCGTCTGCGCCAACAGCGCAGCGCGTCGAATCCTGCTTAGTCTATAAAACCAATCCCCAGCAGAAAGGAGGTCGTCATGGCTCCCATTATCAAGGTTGAAGAGATCGCCGATTACGTAGGCGAGGAAATCTCTATCCAGGGTTGGATCTATAATCGCACTCATACGGGAAAGCTGGTCTTCCTACTGGTACGAGATGGTTATGGGTTTGTTCAATGCGTGGCCTTCCAGGGAGATCTGAGTAACGAACTCTTCGAGCGTATTGCACACCTGCCCCAGGAATCTTCGGTGATCGTAACCGGCAAGGTACGCGCCGATGAACGTGCGCC
>JBNGDR010000121.1:0-6657 GCA_049975685.1 Anaerolineae bacterium | reverse complement strand
GCGCCCGTGTGGCTATGGTGGGCCGGGTGGGTGACGATACCTTCGGCCCTACCTTGCGCCGGGGGTTGGAGGAGGATGAGATCGACGTCTCTCACGTCCGCACCGACGACGAGGCTTCCACCGGCGTGGCGCTCATTCTGCTGGAGGAGGGCGGTGAGAACCGCATCGTCGTCGCCTCCGGCGCCAACTTTGAGGTCACGCCCGACGACGTGGACGCGGCGGCGACCCTTATCCGTGGCGCGAAGGTGCTATTACTTCAGCTGGAGATCCCTCTGCCGGCCGTTCGACGCGCCGTGGAGATCGCCGGGGAAGCGGGCGTGCGGGTGCTCCTCAACCCGGCCCCGGCACAGCCCCTGCCCGCCGAGATCCTGCGCGGCGTGGACCTTCTCGTGCCCAATGAGGTGGAGGCTGCCATGCTGGCCGACCTGCCCGGTGGCACACCGGCCGAGGAGGCCGCACGAGCGTTGCGGGATGCGGGCGCAGGGGTGGTCGTCGTGACGCTGGGTGGTGAGGGTGCCTTGGTGCTCTCCGACGAGGGTCTAAAAAGAGTACCCTCTTTCCCCACAGAGGTGGTCGATACCACTGCTGCCGGTGACGCTTTCATGGGTGGGGTGGCGGCCGCGCTCATCGAGGGTGTTCCCCTGGAGGAGGCCGTTTGCTGGGGAAATGCCGCCGGCTCATTAGCTTGCAACCATCTTGGTGCGCAGCCCTCGCTTCCGACCCGCGAAGCGCTCCGGCAGCGCCTCATGGCGGCTCGGGGCGATCATTTGTGATAAGTCTCAGCTGCCGTCGGAGTCGTGGCTGATGAGGTCGATGACGACAGCGCAGGCAAGGATAAGGACGTCGTCTATCCCCTCCGCAATATCGACGCCGTAGCTGTCGCGGAGGGAGAACCACTTCTTGGAGACCCGGGCGACGTCCCTGCCACGTTGCTGGAAGCGATACTCGTGTTCCAGGATATTGCCCTTGACCTCTAGAGCCGGGGTATCGCCTGCCATCTCGATGTCGAATCTGTCGCGGAAGAGGGTGAGCAGTTTCTTCGTTACCTCAGCCTGGAGGGTGTCGTCCCGGTAGATACGGTAGCGTGGCTTCAGACTGATGAGCTCCTGCTTGATGAGGGCGACCTCGTTGCCCTCCATATCGTAGAAGCGCAGCCGGTCCCCAAGGCTGAGCAACTTGCCCTTCACCTGATAGATCGGGTTTCCGCGTGCATCCTCAATGGTGAAGCTGTCGGTCAGTGAGAAGATCTTCTGTTGCATCCGATAGCGCATCTCTTTCCCTCCCCATTTGTTAATGGCCATTGTGTGATCCCTATTTCTACCTCCATTGTAACACCTTTGGCTTTGGCGGAAAAGATCGCTCACTATTCCACATCTTAACAGGTTCTCGGCAGCTTCTTCATAGAATCTTTACATGGCCAAGGTATCCTGGGGACGAAATCGAAGCCCCTCCCCTTTGTGTTGTCCTATCTGCTCTACCCAAGGTGACAACGTCAGGTTATAATAGAGTTGCGTCATACCACGCAGGTCCAGTAAGGCAAGCAAGAATACGGATCGCTGAAGTCCTTCTAATTCCTGTTTCATCCGGGGTGGGGATATAATTCAATTCTCAAGGACGGTACCTTGTTATGCCGTCGGGGGGGGAAACATGGCTGATCTGGCTCGGGGTTTAGGACGAGGCTGTTCGCGGTCTCTGTTGATTCAACTGGGTGCGGTTGCTATTACCTTCTTCGTTGTCGTGCCGTTGCTGATCCTGCTGGTGGTGTTGCCGTTGGGCGTTCTGGGCAATACCGATCTCAGTCCCTGGCTGCTTGCTATTCCGGCCGGATTGTTCCTGTTGCTGATCAACGGCGGCGTCTTCGGCTATATGGCCTTTATCCTTATCCGGCGCAAACGCTATCTGGATGCTGTCTTCGAACCTCTGGGGCTCACAGGGACTCTGTACCAGATGTTTTTCCGACAGTATCACGGGACCGTAGCCGGGCGTGATATCTCCGTCTACTTCTACCGCGGCCCTACGTTGGAGATCGACCTGACGGCGTCGCCGCAAACCCGACTGACGATCACCGGTCAGCACACCGATACGCAGCTCGCGGCACGGCTCTTGGATCGCGAACCCCTGGAACTCGACGACCCGGCCCTGGCATCCTACACCGTCTTCGCGCTGGATCCCGATTGGGCACGTCGTCTGCTGGATCATCCAGAGGTAAGGACCTCGCTTGAGCGGTTGATCCACTTCGAAGGCTGGTCCGTCCGACGCCAGATCATACTTTTGCCTGGACGTCTTCGCCTGAGGCTATTTGGCAACCGGAATCTTTTCAAATGGGATTTGACCACAAGCCAGGTCCAATCGTGGCTGGAAGATCTGCTCGCGTTCTTACGGATTGCCGAAGCACAACCATCGCCAGAGTACACGGCTGAACCGAGCGGTGCGGAGCGTATGGCCCAGGGCATTCGCCAGAGTAACCCCTGGCTATTGCCTGTCATCACAGCTGTGATCATCTTCCTGATCTTCGCCTGTGCGATAGGTGCGGGTGTGATTGCTTTTCTGATCGCGTCAGCATCGTAGCATAATCCAGGTGCAACCTGTGGTGAGAGTCGAACCACGCACTTGCGTTGGGGCGCGATAGCTCGAGGTCTCTATCCAGGCAGGTATGTTTGCGGCGTTGCTCTGAGATCGAAGTGCGTCGCACCTTCAGCGTCCAGCATCCAGCATCGAGTATCCAGTATCCAGCATCCAGTATCCAGAACACGGAGCATTCATGGGGCAACTTTGCATAAGAACCTTCGGTGGTTTGCGTCTGGAGCGTGACGGTCAGCCCCTGCCTCTCTTCCCCACACAGAAGGTAAGAGCACTCTTCGCCTATCTGGTCACCTTTCGTAATCGGCCTCATCCCCGCGCTGTGCTGGCCGGCCTTTTCTGGCCCGATATGCCCGAGGAGCGTGCCCGTCATAATCTCTCCGATGCCTTGTGGCGACTGCGTCGTGTTGTCGGTAACGACGTGATCCTGGCCGACGAAGAGACGTTGGCCTTCAACACGGCGGTCGACTACTGGCTTGACCTGGACGAATTCGTCAGACTCAGGGAACTGGGTAGAGGCGGAGGTGCGGAGGTTATCGAGCAATGCACCCTATGCGTTGAACATTACCAGGGCGAGTTTCTGGAGGGCTTTTACGATGATTGGGCTCTCCGTGAGCGGGAGCGGTTGCATCTGGAGTATCTGCAGGTTCTGGAGAGAATGCTCATCTGGTACCGGGATCGGGGGACACTCAAGCGGGCGTTGAAGTATGGTTTGCGCCTCACCACCGCCGATCCCCTGCGTGACGCTGCTCAGCGCCAGGTGATGTTTCTCTATTACCGGTTAGGTTGGTGGCACGCTGCCCTTCAGCAATTTGAAAGCTATCGCCGCAATCTCCGTGAAGAGCTGGATACCGAGCCGTTACCCGAGACCATCCGGCTTGCTGACGAGATCCGCCAGCAGGCCGCTCCTGATCGCTCTCCTTTTGATGATTTTGGTCGGGTACCCCTTGTCGGTCGCAAGGCTGAGAGGGCCAATCTATTAGCCAGTCTGGATCGGGCCAGCGCCGGACAGGGTGGTGTGTTTTTGATCGAAGGCGAGCCGGGGGTGGGCAAGACACGCTTGGTTGAGGAAGTCGCTAGAAGTGCCGACTGGAGGGGTTTTCAAGTCCTATGGGGGGCTTGCCGTGAGGCCCCCTATGCTCCTCTGATCGAGGCGTTGAACGGGGGATTGACTCCGCTGCGGGCTGACCAGCTTACCCAATTGGTGGAGCCCCCCCTGTTGTCCGCTTTAAGTTCCTTGCTTCCCCTTCTGGCTGAACAGGTTAACCCGTCATCAATACCTTCTCTGGATCCCGTTGCCGAGAAGGAACGTTTGCACCATGCTCTGGCTAATTGTCTCGTCGCCTTGGGTCGCATTGCTCCCCACCTCATGATACTGGAAGATTGGCAATGGATGGACCCTGCCACGCTGGAGACACTGTCTCTCCTAGCCAGCCATCTCCTGGATAGTCGTGTTCTTCTCCTGGGCACAGCCCGTAGTGGACCTTTGCGCGACCGGACCGACGTCTGGGATCAGGTTTTGTCCCTTGACCGCAGCGGTGCTCTGGAACACGTCAGCCTGACGTGTTTGAACAGAGCTGAGACCGGCGACCTGCTTTGCCGTTTGTTAGATTGTTCGCTTCCTCAGCTTGACCTGGTCGAGCGGATCTATGCCACCACCCAGGGTAATCCTCTCTTTGTCATTGAATGGCTCAAGGCCCTGGTGGAAGACGGGCAACTCCGTCGGGACTCGGCCGGGATCTGGTTGCCGCTCGGTGATGAGCCCTGGCAGCCACCGGCGGCCGTCCAACGAGTAATCGCTACTCGCCTGGATCGCCTATCTGCCGACGAGCGACGCTTGCTCGAAGCTGCGGCGGTGCTGGATGAGCCCTTGGATTTTGATTTGTGGAGCCGCACAACGGGTGAGGGAAACGAGGTGTTGTTGGCTGGCAGTGACGAGCTCCTGCGCCAACAGTTCATCGCCGAGGCCGAGGCTGGCTACCGTTTCACTCATCACTTGATCCGCCAGGAGGTTTATGAGCGCATCCGCGCCGAGGATCGTCAGCTTTGGCATCTTCGAGCCGGTTTAGCTCTGGAGAAGATCCGGCCCGATGAGTTGGAATCTCTGGCCCGGCACTTTGAGCGGGCTGGTGATGAGGTACGAGCCTTCGACTACCATCTTCAGGCTGGTGATCGAGCCAGGGCACTCTATGCCCACCGGAGTGCTCAGCATCATTACGGGCGGGCCATCGCTCTCGCCACATCATTGGACGAGCCTCAGGTCGATGGACGGGTTGCAGCCACCCTTTGCCGTCGGGCGGAACTGCGGATAATGAGCGGTGATTTCTCCGCTGCTGAAGCCGATTACCGGAAGGCACTGGGGGCGCTGGATAACTCAGAGACGGATCGGGTTTGTCAGGGGGATATACTGCGGGGTCTGGGTTGGCTGCGAGGCCGCTATCAGGGCGAATTGGATGAAGGCCTGACTTTCCTGGAACAGGCCCAAAAATTGTATCAAGATGCTGGTGAGACGCACGGTTTAATACAGGCTCTCGTCCACCGTGGGCATCTGCTGGCCGAACAGTGCCATTGGAGCCAGGCTATCTCGCTCTACGACGAGGCGCAGGTCCTGGTTCGTCAGGTGGATGACCGTAGCGGTCTGGCTCGTGTTCTATTAGGACGGGGTGTGTGCCACCTCTTTTTATCAAAACCCTTCGAAGCCGAGGTCGATTTCGAGGCGGCCGCCGATCTTTACTCGGAACTGGGTGATCGCTGGGGGGAGTCACAATGCCGGGCCAACCTGGGCCAGGCTCGATTACACCTGCTGGATTTACCTGGGGCCATAGCTGCCTTTGAGCAGGCTTGGGGCATCAACGAGGAAATCGGCGCTGAGACCGCACAGCCCTTCGTCCTGACGGGTCTGGCCTATGCCTTGCTCGCGGGTGGCGATCTGGCGGGCGCGCGCCAGGTGGTCCAGGAGGGCATCGCCCGTCAGAAACCGTTAGGTGAAGCTTCAGCCAATATGGCCTTTTTGCTGGCGAACCTGGTCCGGGTGCAGATCAACACGGGTGAGCTCGAAGCCGCGTTGGAAACTGCGCGGAAGACTGTAGACGTTGCTCGCCAGATCCAGGCGCCTACGGCAGCCTGGGGCCTGAGACGCCTGGCTTACCTTTACCGGCTCCTGGGCCAACTCGATCGAGCTGCCGCATTGGCAGAAGAGGCGTTAGACCTGGCCCGCGAGATGAACTATGATCTGGGATTAGCGCTGGCCCGGCAGAGCCTGGGAGAGATTGCGCTGACTCAGGGAGAACTGGTGACTGCCCGCGAGCATCTGGGATTTGCGATGCACCTGGCGCGACAGAGCGGGGGATGGTACGAGATCGGCGGGGCTCGCCTGGCTATGGCCGAATACTGGTTGGCCGCCGGGCGACCGGCGCGTGCCCTGGCGCTGGCCCGCCGCACCGAGCGTAAGAGCCACGCCGGCGGAGCCGTTCTGTTGCGGTTGCAGGCTCTCATCTCGATGGGACGGGCCCGGTTGGCATTGGATGACCCGGAGCGCGCCAGACCGTTGCTCACCGAGGTGTTGACCCGGGCCGAAGCCTGTGGGTTGCCCCTTCTGGTCTGGCAGGCAGCCGCCGCGCTGGCGCAAGCCCATCCAGATGGTGTTCGCGAACACCTGGCGCGGGCGTGGGATGCCATTGAGCAACTAGCCGCTTGCGTGACCGATGGTGCGCTGCGACGTTCGTTCCTGGCGACACCTGAGGTGCGATGTGTGGCGGAGCAACTAGAGCACCTGCGGCGGACCTTGGGTCATAGGCAGTGTGTCCTGTTGAGCAATGCCGGGGGTCAGTCTGTGCCGGTCACCTGGCTGGCTGACGCCGGACAGGCTGATAAAGACTTGCTGGCTCGGGAGGGCAAGGTGGCCCTGCGGCGGGCCCGCTTGCAACGTCTGCTGGAGGCCGTCCGTGATCAGGGTGCTCATCCAACCCAGGCTGAGATAGCGCATATTCTTGGGGTCAGCGACCGCACCATCCGCAGCGATCTCGCAGCCCTGAGACGGGTGGGGAAGATAAAGGATGAAGAGTGAAGGATGAAGTA
>JBNGDR010000120.1:0-6661 GCA_049975685.1 Anaerolineae bacterium | reverse complement strand
CCCCTGGGAGCCGGAATCATTGATCGATCTGCTGGTCTATGCCTTCCGGGGTAGTGATGTGGATAGCGTGCTTGTAGATGGACAGATTCTCATGCGCGAGGGCCGGCTCTTATCACTGCCCGAGGAGGAGATCCGGCTGCGGTCGCGCCGGTCCCGGGAGCGTGTGTTAAGACGGCTGGGTTGGATTTAGTCTGACTCTATACCGATCTGTGGTTGGGTAATTTTCGTTGGTATTTCGATGATCAAACAACACGAAATACGTAATAGCGAATTAGAGAGGAGTAAAACATGACCAGGTATCTTATCAAAGGGGGCATCGTCGTGACGATGGACCCTGAACGTCGCATTCTGTACGATGGTGCTGTCATCGTCGAGGGTAATCGGATCGTCTTCGTTGGAGATGCTGCCGACTTGGACGAATCCTTGGAGGTGGACGAGGTCATCGACGCTGGCGGGCACTTTGTCATCCCCGGTATGCTCAATGCACACAATCACCTCTACAGCATGCTCACCCGGTATATGAAGATCCCCCTGGGCGAGATCGAGGGACAGCCCTTTGGCATCCGGTTGACACGCTGGTGGTGGCCCAAGATCGAGGAGACGGCCACCGAGGAGGACGCCTACTGGGGTGCCATGCTCGGGGGCGCGGAGATGTTGCGTCGCGGTTGCACCTGCACCGCCGATCTCCTGGAGGCCCCCAACGCTATCCCAGGAGGACTCAAGCGAGTAGCTGAAGCGCTTGAGACGCTGGGTATGCGCGGTGTGCTTTCCTTCGAGGCCAGTGAGCGCATCAGCGCCGAGAACGGTCAACTGGGGTTGGAGGAGAACGCCAACCTGGCGCGGGCCTACAACGATAAGCCAGACTCCCTCATCACGGGCTGGATCGGTGTTCATACCCCTTTCTCCAGCTCGCCTGAATATCTCCAGCAGGCCCGGGCCCTCGCCGATGATCTGGGGGTGGGAATACAGATCCACATCGCCCAGTCCAAGTACGAGGTAGAGTACATCCGGCAGAAGTTTGGTGCCAAGGGCTCCGTTTATCACCTGAATAACATCGGTTTCCTGCGGCCCGATCTGGTAGCCGGGCACTGTATCTACGTTGACGAGGGTGAGCTGGATCTGCTGGCGGAGCACGACGTCAAGATCTCCTTCAACATCAAGAGCAATGCTAACGGCGCCAACGGCCTGGCTCCCATTCCTGAGATGCTGGAACGTGGTATCACCGTGGGGATGGGAGTTGACGGCATCAATGTCCTCGATATGTTTGAGCTCATGGTCCACACCGCTTATCACGTCCGCCTGGGCTACCTGACACGCTCGTTGCTCCCATCGCAACGGGTCTTCGAGATGGCGACCATTGACGGCGCGAAGGTCCTTCAGAAGGAGGAGGAGCTGGGCTCGCTAGAAGTGGGCAAGAAGGCCGATATAGTGCTCATCAAGTATGCGGGTAAACCTCACCTGAACCCTGTAGGGGATATCTACGGGGCCGTGGCCTTTGGCGCACGGGGTACCGATGTCGAGCTTGTCATGGTAGATGGCAAGGTTGTGGTGAGGGATGGTGATCTCCAGAACGTTGACACTGAAGAGTTAGTCGCGCAGGCCGTCGAGCAGAGCAAGCGCTACAAGGCACGCATTGACGAGATGCCTGTCTCACCCATCTGGGATCTTCCCACGGCCTGAGAAGTTCAGTTTCGGTGGCGTTCCTTGCGAGGGCTCGAAGCTCTCATTGGACTCTAGTGGTCTCTGCTGCGCCACACACTTTCAATACCGGGTCCTCGCAAGGTTTGAATAGGATGTGAAAAGGAGCAAAAAATCGGATTTCTCAGAATCAAGATGCTAAATATGGCACCTGGTTACCTAATTCCCAGATATAGTAGGTGCTCACGCCAGAAATCCAATTTTTCAGTTCAGTTAAGGTTTGAATAGGATGAGAAAGGATGGTTTGCATGGCAGATATTTCGGTTGAACTGGCGGGCCTGTCATTGGAGAGCCCTGTCATTGTCTCAGCAGGGCCGCTCACCCGCGACGTGCGTTCTATACGACGACTGGTTGAGGCGGGCGGTCTTGGGGCTGTCGTGATCAAGACCATCTACGCCGAACGAGCCGAGACGCCTCGCCCCTACATGGCGAAGGTGGGCGATAACCTGCTCAACTTCGATTGGTCGGCTTCCGGGATTGATGAATGGACGGAGGCGAAGTTTGAACGGCTGGCTGCGCTCGATCTGCCCATCATCGCCAGTGTGGGTGACAAGGACGACGACGTGCTTGCTGACATGGCCTGCAAGATGGCGCGACTGGGCGCCACGATGATTGAAGTGCCCTCGAGTGGCTTGAAGACATCCGAGCAGGTACGTGAACGCGTCGCCGCGCTGCGGTCCGCCGTTGACGTTCCTATCTCCCTGAAGATCGGCTCCAACGTCACGGATCTCGAAGGATGGGTCGCTGCCATCGAAGAGGGGGGAGCGGATGCCATCACCGCCATCAATACGATTGGGCCCGGTATTGTCCTCGACACGGAGACGGGACGCCCCCTCATCGGTAATGTGCGCGGACGCGGCTATCTCTCCGGACCGGCACTATTACCCCTCAGCTTGCGCACCGTGGCGGACATCGTGGCACTGACCGACCTTCCGGTGATGGGTGTGGGAGGTGTGGAGGATGTCACAGGGGCTCTGCAGATGTTCATGGTGGGGGCTCAGGCCGTTCAGATGCATACAGCCGGTATTTTGAAGGGATTTGCCACCTTCTCTTCGGTGGCGACGGGACTTGAGAAATATCTCGACGATCGTGGCTACGAGTCCATCATCGCCATCCGAGGTATGAGTCAGCAGTATCTCGTCTCCGAACGCATGTGGGATGAATTCCTGCCCCAACTCGATCCCGAGATATGTATCCACTGCCGGCGGTGCGAGCGGGTTTGTGTCTATGAAGCTATCAAGATGGTGGAGCGCCTGCCGCAGTTTAGCGCGGCGCATTGTCACAGCTGCGGGTTGTGTATCTCTGTGTGTCCAACCCGTGCCATCACTTACGGGGAGCGTCTCTTATGAGAATGGTCGATTGGGTCATCAAGAATGGCCGGGTGATCACCGAACAGGGAGTCATCCCGGGCGGTTTGGCGGTTAAGGGGGAGCGCATTGTGGCCTTGGGTTCCGATGAAGGATTACCCCCGGCACAGGAGACCTACGACGCGCAAGGAGCCTGGGTCATTCCCGGTGGCGTCGACACTCACGTTCACATCCATTACGCTTCGGAGGTCTGGCGCGGCGATTTCGGTAGTGAGACGACCGCGGCACTCCTGGGTGGTACAACCACGGTCGCCGAGTTTGCTCACGGCGGTGAGCCCGGCTTGCTCGAGAGTTTCGCTGCCAAGAAGGAGGCGGGCGAGACTCTCTCTGTGACCGACTTCGCGCTTCATGCCGTCTTCCGGGCGGAGGCTGACCTGGAAGCTGTGCCCGCTGTATTGGATAAGGGGGTACTTTCGGTAAAGGCGATGTTAGCCGATCCCAATGGTATCAAACCCATTCTCAGCGGTTTGCTGGTGGAGCTCTTCAAGATGGTGGGCGAAGCCGGAGGCATGATGGTCGTCCACGCGGAGAATGAGGAGATCCAGGCCTATTTACGCCGCCGACTCAAATCGCAGGGGCAAAATGGCCCGCTGGCGCACGCCCTCTCGCGTCCGGAGATCTCCGAGGGGGAAGGTATTTCACGATCTATCCTCTTCGCGCGTCACTACAGCGTGCCACTCCACATTTTCCATTTGACCTCGGAGCTGGGCCGGGATCTCATTGCCGACGCACAGGCTCGGGGGCAACTTGTCACGGCGGAGACCTGTCCCCACTATCTGCTCTTCACCCGTGATGACGTCGGTGGGGAGCTGGGTCCCTTCTTGCAGGTGAATCCTTCCATCAAACTGGAAAAGGATCGGGCCGCGCTGTGGGCCGGGCTTCGAAGTGGGGTGATCGATGCCGTGGTCTCCGACCATTACGCGCCCAAGAAGATGGAGAAAGAACGCGGTTGGGAAAATATCTGGGAGGTGGAGGGGGGCGTACCGGGCGTTGAGTCACGACTACCCGTTCTGTGGCAGAGCGGTGTGGAGACAGGCCGGCTCTCTCCGGAACGTTTCGTCGAAGTGACGGCAACGCGACCCGCACAGATCTTCGGGCTCTATCCGAAGAAAGGCGTATTACAGGTGGGATCTGATGCTGACGTCGTCGTCTGGGATCCCGACCATACATGGACATTGAACGCGGATACGCTCCACCATACGGCTGACTGGACGCCCTTCGCGTCAATGGAGATTCATGGTTACCCTCGGCTGGTCTTCCTTCGCGGCAAACTGGCGGCTCGTGAGGGTGAGTTGCTCGTTGAGCAAGGGTACGGGCAGTTTGTGCCCAGATCCACTGAGGATTGAGGCGAGGCCTTTGGTGAATCACAAGGTTGATCGGTCGATGCAGATGCCTTTCCCATATTCGGCCACAGAGCGCGCCCACGCCGTTGAGGTGGCTCTAGGGCGGGTGGAGCCCGATCTAGTCATCCGGAATTGCCGCGCCCTCGCTGTACAGACGGGAGAGTGGATCGCGACGAATTTGCTCGTCGCGGGAGACCGCATCGCCGCGTGGAGTGAAAATGTTCGATCGGGGCGCCGGATTGTAGATGCTGGGGGACGCCGGGCCATTCCAGGCCTCATCGATGGGCACATGCACGTCGAAGCTACGTTGCTGGCGCCGAGTCGGTTGGCTACGTTGCTGGTTCCCCGAGGGGTGACCACCATTCTGGCGGATCTCCACGAGGTGGTACACGTCTTCGGGCTGCAGGGTGTAGAAGCTTTCACAGCGGATGCTGCCAGGACACCGTTGCGTTGCCTGCTTCAGGTTCCCTCTCCCTTGCGGGTGGCGGAGGTGAAGGTTTTGCTGGGCTCTCAACAGGCCGTCTCGTTGGGGGAGGCAAGTCTACCTCGGATATTGCGAAAACTCGACAAGTTCACCCGTCTGGCGGAGGCGGCCCAGGCGATGGGACGCGGTGTGACGGGACACGCTGCCGGATTGGAACTTGGCCCTGAGCTGGCCGCTCTTACCGCGCTGGGCCAGGCTGACGATCACGAGTGTGAGACACCAGAGCAGGCTTTAGCTAGATTACGTTTTGGACAGCGGGTCATGATACGTGAGGGATCGGCGGCCCGGAATCTGAAAGCCTTACTCCCGCTCTTGCGTGATCATCCGACGTGGGCTGATCGCTTTACTTTTTGCACCGATGACCGTGACGTCATGGATATTCTCTATCGAGGTCATCTGGACGACTGCGTGCGCACTGCTATTCAGGAGGGCGTGGCACCGGAGATTGCACTTCGGGTGGCGACACTGAGCTGTGCTGAACAGTATCACTTGGAGGCACATCTGGGGAGTCTGGCGCCCGGCCGTCTCGCGGATGTGGTCCTTCTGGAGGATCTGGAGACCTTGACGCCTTATCGGGTCATCGTGGGCGGGGAGGTGGTGGCAGAGAAGCGGATGGCACTATGGCCCGATGTCACCCCGGCTTTCCCCAGTGACTTTTTCCGTTCGGTGCGGGTGGGCAGGAAGCTCACGCCAGATGATCTCGCCTTGCATCCACCTGAAGGTGGTGAATCCGTGGCTCGGGTTATCCGCGTGGCACCCGACCGGATTACCAAAGAAGTAGAGGAGATTCCGGTACGGGTACGTGATGGAGAGATCCTTGACAGGGTGACGCAAGATATCTTGAAGATAGTCGTCGTGGAACGCCATCGCGCCACGGGTGAGATTGGTCTGGGATTGGTACAAGGTTTTGGGCTACGGAGAGGGGCTCTGGCCTCATCGGTAGCGCACGACGATCACAACCTGGTGGCCGTGGGCACGCAAGTGGAGGATATGTTGGTTGCTCTCAGGACACTGGAGTCATTGCAAGGTGGTCTGGTGGTGGTAGAAGAGGGCCGCGTCCGGGCCGCTCTGCCGCTTCCCATCGCCGGACTGATCAACCCGGCGGCTCCGTCGAAGGTGGCGCAACAGTTGAAGCGGGTCGTTAATGCAGCGCACGATCTCGGTTGCACCTTGCCGGCGCCCTTTATGACCCTCTCCTTTGTGCCCTTGGTGGGCCTGCCGGAGCTGGGCCTATCGGAAAAGGGGTTGATTGACTCCAAGACCTATGAATCCTTGAGTTTATGGGTTAGAGATTGAGAAGGTGGTGGTGTTGCAACATCGAAGCTCATAGATCACTCAATCGTCGCACAATCATGAATCCGAAGGAGGTGCAGAGATTCGCCAGTTGGAAGTAGATTTCATCGCAGCTAAATGAGTGGTTTGACTGGGCGAGCAGAGAATTCGATGGCAATTCACACCTGTGAGTTGCTCTATGTTCAATCCTATATACGGAGGAGATTTGAGATGTCGTCGAAAGTGATGAGAGTCATGGCGTTGTTGCTTCTATTGGTGACATTGGTGATAGGCTGCACCCCTACGCCGACCCCAACTCCCACCGAAACTCCTACAGAAGAATCCACCGAAGAACCCACGGAAGCGCCGACCGAGGAGATGCCCGAGGGCCTTGAAGGTATGAAGGCTGCGTACATCTTCCCCGGTGTGGTGAATGATGGTTCGTATAACACGCAGGGCTATGAGGCGATGTTAGCTACTCAGGCAGCCCTGGGCAT
>JBNGDR010000119.1:0-6663 GCA_049975685.1 Anaerolineae bacterium | reverse complement strand
CCACGTGCACGTCAACGAGCAGTCGGTGCTGAGTCTGGCCCGCAATCTGCGCCGTGCGGGCTTCCGTGACGTCAAAGCCTGGTTGAGCACACCGCCCCAACAGCGCGATGAGAATTTCTTCTTTCGAATAGCGCGCCGGGTGCTTTTTGACTGTCCGCCCTTCCGCTGGTTCTTTGAACGCGAGGTTTTCGCTGTGGGGGAGAAATGAAACACCGGCGGGCCCTCGACGAGCTGTCCATCGAGGATATCGAAACCTACCTGCGCATGCGGAAGCGGCAGGCTCGCTTCGATCGGGTGCGTGAGCAGCAGGGCGAACCGCAGGGACGGGAGGTCCTGGACGCGGGCTCGGTTTCCGTTGGGCCTGGCCCCTCCGCACCCCTGCCACCACGTCCTGCCTCAGAGGGGCGTCGTTACAGCGTCACCCAGGAGAGCGGACGCCGCACACGTAAGGTGCGGCGTCCCATCAATTGGCGTTGGATCTGGGATCGGCTTCTATTCGTCGTCGAGATCCTGGCGGTCCTGGGATTGCTGCTGGTCATCGCCCAGATGGTGCTTACCATCCGCCAGGTCAACGAGGAGAGCCAGGTCTCCCAGACGATGCCCACACCGACACCCACACCGGCCATCGATATCGCCATTTTGCCCGGTGGACACACGCCGCCCGATGCCCTGGGTCGTTCGGAGCCCGCTCCCATCCCTGCCCATCTGCAAGGTCTTGTCGAGGAGATCACACCCCTGCCCGTACCAACGCCGGGTCCCGAGCATGCCCTGCGCATTGTTATCCCTTCCATAGGGGTGGACGCCCCCGTCGTAGAGGGGGACGATTGGGAGACACTCAAGAAGGGTGTGGGACATCATATCGGATCGGCGAATCCGGGGGAGCGGGGTAATTGTGTCCTCTCGGCCCATAATGACATCTACGGTGAGATCTTCCGCTATCTTCCTGAGGTGAAGGTGGGTGATGAGATCCTGGTTCACACGCAGACACAGGTTTATCGTTACATCGCAGAGCAGAGCCGCATCATTGAGCCCACGGATGGAAGCGTCATGGCGCCCACCAGCACACCGGTGTTGACCTTGATCTCCTGTTATCCCTACGGCATCGATACGCACCGCATTATCATCATCGCGGCTCTGGATTCTTGAGGAGGAAAGATGACAAAGAAATCACGAAGCAAATCCCGCCTTTCAAAAACCCAGCGTTATCGCCCGACTACCGCTTCTCCGGTGGTTCCCAAGAGAGCGCAAAGTGTGCGCTCTGGCACCGGGGGTGGGGTTCCAACGGAGGAGGAGCTGGCGCAGGAATACCGTTATGTGATCGAAGATCTCAAGAGGATCGGGATTCTGGCTTTCGCCATGCTCGTGTCACTTGTTGTGCTGGCGGTGATTATTGTGTGAGTATCGTCGCCGCATCGAGCCGGCGTTGCGGGGTTACCTGATCTCTGAGACTGGCTCTGGTCATTCCGGCAACCCAGCCTAAACCTGCATCTGCCAGGAGGGCTACCCACAGATTCTGGGTCTGTAAGAAGATCAGCACGCTGACTACTGCCAGCAGTGCGCGCACCAATAGGTCCCGCCCGCGCGCTGGCGAATGCAGATCGCCCCATCGCATGGGATTTAGAACCGCTTCCAGCAAAACCGGAATCAGACCGGCCCACGCGCCCACCGCTGTTCCCCACAGTAGAACAAAGGGCTCCCTGTAGAAGGCCCAGTGGATCTCGTGATATATTGCTTCGCGTAGGGCGAGACCCAGGTCGTGGTGGATCTCCGGGGAATGGGGAGATAATTGGTGTCTTTCACCCAGGAGGATAATCATCGCGGCGCCCGTTGCTATGAGCAAGGTCCAACCCAGATCCAACGCCCAATTTCGGTAGCTAACCGGCATCGAGGCCGGGGCAATCGTCTGGGACCAGGGGAAAGATTGGATACCTAACCCGCGTTCGGTGAGGATGCCTCGCCAGAGGAGCGCCGCTGCGGGTATCCCCACAGCGTAGAGGATTCGTATCGTCTGAATGACCCAGGGCCGACCTGGCCAGTCGCGCCAGCGCGCCAGCCAGGGACGTTCCGCATCGTCGGTGCGGCGCAAGATCCACGCTACCCATGCCGCGAGAACCGCGGCAACTATCGAGCCCGCGAGCCACACCCAGCGCTCCTGAAGAAAGCCGTTCTCGTTATTCAACGCGTTCACATTTCCATGTGGGATTGCTTCAGGGGCACGGTGACGGTGATCTTGGTCCCCTTGCCCGGCGTTGACTGGATGACTGTCTTGCCGCCTGCCAGTGAAGCACGTTCGCGGAGATTGAGCATCCCCAGGCTGCTGCGCTCGGCGTAGCTTCCCTCTACCTCCGCCACGTCGAAGCCGATCCCGTTGTCTTCTACTTCAGTGATGACCTTCGTTCCCCGCTTATGAAGCCGAATCCAAAGGTCGGTGGCCCGAGCGTGTTTCCGGGCGTTGGTGATGGCTTCCTCTACGATGTAAAAGATGGCTCCCTGTGCTTCCTTACTCAGGACGTCCGTGATCCCCTCCTCGGCCTCCAGATGTAGGGAGAGGGAATCGGTCTCGGATATTTTAGCCAGATATTGCTCCAATGCGGCCACCACGCCCTGTGTTTCCAGGATGAGAGGGCGCAGGGTAAAGAGCATCTGACGGATCTCTTTGGTTGTCCTTCGGGCCAGTTGCTCCAGCTGTTGGATCTCATCAATGGCCTTGTTGGGTTGCTTATCGACGAGCATGCGAATGTAATTGAGGCGCATGGCAATGGCGGCGATGGTCTGTGTAGGGCCGTCGTGCAGGTCGCGGGCCAGTTTTTTACGTGCATCTTCTTCGACGGCTACCAGTCGTTCCTGGTCGTCCATCAGATTCTGATAGAGTTGGGCGTTTTGGAGCGCCATGACGGCCTGATTGCAGACCGCTTCCAGCAGATCCTGTAGGTCATCGGGGTAGATATTGGTCTCGCTGCCAGCCATGATCATGGCTCCGTAGCTCTCAAAGCCGGCACGCAGCGGCACAATGATGGCTTGCCGACATTGGTGCATAGCCACCATCTTGCCCAGTTCGGGATCGGTACCCGGGTCGTCGATGGCGATGGACTCGGCATTCTGAAGGGCCCTGGCGAGCACGCCTTCCTGCGCGGGGAAGCGGGCCCGCCTATCATTTCGGGTCAATCCGCGTGAGGTAGCGACGTAGAGACTCTGATCCATGCCGAAGAGTAGGATGATCTGGATCTGAGAGATGTCGCGAGCCAGCAGCTCGCGGAGTCCGGCCAGGCTCACGTCAAGCGCGGCCTGGAGTACCCGCTCGTAATTCAGGGTAGCGCTTAGTGTGCTGGCCAGCTCGAAGATGAGGCGTACCTTCTGGTGGGCAGCCTCCACGGCAGCTTCGGCTGCCTCTCTGTGTTTCTGGCGCTCGACGACGAGAGTTTCCTTGATCCGCCATCCCACGCGACCCACGGCTACCCCGGCAACAAGCAGAACCAGTCCGTTGGCACCGTACAACACAAAACCTGACCAGAGTTGGGTGATGTCAGTACCATGCCCGCTCTGGATCCAGGCGCTAATCCAGTAGACGATGACGTTGCCCACCGCCACTCCAAGACTGACAAGCCAGTTATATCGCAATGCTGTGGTGATAATAGGGATAAAGGAAACGAAGAGCAATGAACTGTCTGGCCCACCTGTGGTCGCTATGAGGCCCAGAGAGAGGCTGATGTCCAGCATCAGTGTAAAAGTGGACATAGGTTTGTTGAAGGTGTTGAGCATCAGCAGCAACATCACCAGTAGGTTCCCGATGGCGCCCGTGATGAGCAGGCCAATGACGGCGGTCGAGAAGACCGTTGAAGAGGTTGAGAGGGTTACCTCGTCAATGGCCAGCACGGCGGTTACCGCCATGAGATAGAACCAGCGGAGGTTGCTATACAACCACTCTATCTTGAAATCGGATTCGGTCATAGCTCAGATGGAGAAACGCACGTAGATAAGATCGCCGTCTTGTACCACATAGTCCTTGCCTTCCAGACGTAGCAGCCCTGCCTTGCGCGCTTCTGCCAACGTTCCTACCTCCATGAGCGTCTCGAAGTTGATGACCTCGGCGCGTATGAAGCCGCGCGCCAGGTCGGTGTGGATGGTTCCGGCGGCGTCGAGGGCGGTGCCGCCCCGGCGAAGCGTCCAGGCTCGTACCTCGTCCTCGTTCCCGGTGAAGAAGGATATCAGATTCAACAGATTGTAGGAGGTCTGAATGACCCGTTTTAATGCCGACTCCTCGATGTTGTATTCCTCCATGAAGATCTCCGCGTCTTCGGGCGGCAATTGGGCGATCTCCATCTCCAATTTCCCCCGGAGCGAGAGGAGAATCGTTTCCTGGTGATCGTAGTGGAGGATTTCCCCTGCTCGTACCGGCTCCTCACCGGCGTTTAGCAGGATAAGGGTCGGTTTAAGGGTAAGGAGGCCAAATCCCCGGAGAATCTCATGTTCATCTGCGGTTAGATCTAGGTCTCGCAGGGGCTGCTCGGCCTCCAGGGCTTCTTTCAACCGCTCGAAGAGCTGCCATTCGTCCTGGAGGAGCTGGCGCTCAGCACCCCGCGCCCCTTTTTGAAGGCCTTCATCGATGCGTAACAAGCGATTCTCAACGGTTATGAGATCCACGAGGAGCATTTCCGTGTGGAGCAGATCCAGGTCCCGCTGGGGATCTACGCTCTCGAGGGGATGGGGAACGCGAGGGCTCTCAAACCCCCGCACGACGTGCACGAAGGCATCCACGGTGGCGATCTGGTTACGCAGTTGACCGCTGATGCCGCTCTTCGAGATACCCTGATCGAGACCGGCAATGTCGAGATAGGTAACCTTGGCGTAGGTGGTCTTGCGCGGCTCAAGAAGGGCGCTGAGCTTATCGACGCGCTCGTCGGGTACGTCAACGACGGCGCGATAAAGCTCCATACGCCCCGTCGAAGCCGCTGCTGTCGGTCGATCTCCACCGGTCAACGCGTTGAATACGGTGGTCTTGCCGCAGGTCGGTAGCCCGATAATTCCCAGCTCCATGTGCTACTCCTTTTCCCACCACCGTTTGATCTTCGTTAGTTTTCTCATCTTCAACCATTATACCCTAACCTGGATGAACCGGAAATCATCCCAGGTTAACCCTATTTGCCGGTGGCCTCTTTCTCTTCCTCGGCCTCTTCCTTTTCCAGAATAGGTTTCACCAGTGTTTTTACAGAGGTGACGCTGAGCGTCGCGCTCAACCCCGGAAGCAGAATGAGGAGAGGTATTAGCATCGGGACCTGTACACACAACAGCAGGATGACGCCCAGCAGTAGCAGGAAAATTATCGTCTGGATAGGATGGAGCAGGCTGAGGAAGAGCGCGTTGCGGATCGAGAGCCAGAAGCTGGGTTCAATCATCTCCAGTTGGAAGGCGAGCAGGTAGAAGGCCACGGCCGTCCACAGGACCCCCAGCGCGATCCAGACGGCACTCAACCAGACGGCCACATCGGGCGAGAGGGGTGAGATATTCGGGTTGTTATAAAACCACAGGTTCAGGGCGATGAGCAGGTATCCCGCCGCCAGCAGTAGCGTATTGGCCCAGTTTCGCGGGCCGTAGGCCTTGGCACCTTCCCAGAAGACGCGCCAGGTGGTTTCCCGACCCTCGGCGGCGTTCTGAGCCACCCGCCAGAGACCGGCCTGTGCGAAAGGCCCCGGCAACACGAGGAAGGTGGCTAACAGGGTCACGACACTCATAAGCATGAGGGGGAAGAGCTCCTCGTAGAGGGTACGGAAGGCGCGACCGATGATGACGAATGCTTTCATAGGCTCCTTTCAGCAGGTGCTGGGTTCAATAATGTGTTCCCTGTACCATAACCCGTAACCTCACAGAGATCATACTCAGGTCGGGGGTTGGGGTCAAGCGTGCTCTCAGGCCGGCCTCGGGGTCAAGATAGCGAGCCACCAATCCGCTCCGAAGGATGAGGGGCGTATCGGATATGGGGAGAGGTTGCCTCACCCAGATATCCTGTTCCCAATCCCATAGTTCCAAGCTGAGCGCATCGCGGAGGGAACTGGCATCAGGTATGCTGGCGGGCGTGGTTAACGGTGTCGCTTCCATCTGCAGGGTGATGCGTTCGATGGTGGTGGGGCGCAGTGATTGAGGCAGCAGATACGATAGTGTGGTCGCCGGTTGCGCAACGTGGACCACGTCGCCGTCGATCCAGCCTCCGGTGTGAGAATCCATCCAGGGGGTGAGAGGTATGACAGTGGTACCTGAAGTCGAATTGGGACAGCCCACGTGGATGAGGAGGCAGGTCTCACCGGCCTGAGTACCGCCAAAGCCCTGGCTAGGAAAAGGAACACCGTCGGTAGTAGCGACGAGGTAACATCCTTGATCCCCGATCGCGGGCTGGCGCGGTCTGGGGGTGCCGTAGAGTCCGTAAGGTGAGGGTGTATTTTCCAACATGGGACAGAGCTGGACATAGGAGGTATTAAGATCTTCAAGGTCGGTGAGGGGTTCGTCGATGGCGAACTCTGTATCCGCGGGTACGTCGTTCGCGATGTGGAGTCGATAGGCGCCCCCGTCGAGAAGAAGGCTCACGTTGTGCAGGGGGACCTCGCTCCACAGGTTGCCCTGAAAGTGGGAGAGTGTGTCGCTCGGTGTGAGTGTCAGCGAGATCTCCACCTC
>JBNGDR010000118.1:0-6701 GCA_049975685.1 Anaerolineae bacterium | reverse complement strand
CTTCTTGACCGGATGGCTCCTGGCGATCCTGCTCTTCCTGACCGGTTTTCCCGTCATAGACGAGATGCGCATCGCCATCACCGGGGTCGCCGAAAACTCACCAGCGGCTGCGGCAGGTCTCCAGGAAGGAGACTACATCGAATCCGTCGCTGGGCAAACCATAGAAGAAATTACGGAGATCTCCCAGATCACCGACGAGAACCTTGGTAAGAGCATGACCATCACCGTTTCACGGGATGGAGAGAGAGAGACCGTGACGCTCGTGCCCCGCGATGATCCACCCGAGGGAGAAGGTGCCATGGGCGTACGCATCGAAAGCGACCCTATATATCACATCGAAAAGCTGGCCCTACCTCAGGCCGTGGTCCGGGGGACGGGCACCTTTTTTGAGTTGGTGGGGCAGATACTGATGTTGCCCGTCACCATCATACGCGGTATCATCCCTCTGGAGATGGCCCGGCCTGCCGGGATCATAACAACGAGCCGCCTGGCCTACGCCAGCATCCAGGAGAGCATCAAGCAAGGCACCCTCATCCCCATCTTTGAACTGCTCATCGTCGTCAGCGCCAGCCTCGCTATCTTTAACCTGCTGCCCATCCCCATCCTGGACGGTGGACACATCCTCTTCACCGTCATCGAGATGATCAAGGGTGAGCCGATCAAGCCATCACTGAAGGAACGTATCTATCAGGTAGCGCTCATTTTCCTGGCCCTACTCTTTGTAGCGACTATTGCACTGGACCTACTCTTCCCCATCTTCTGAGATGTGAGCAGACGTAAGCCGAATTCAACGAAACTCATACCAACGGTGAAATAAGCGTCATAGTGGCTGGACAAGATATGGAGCAGAAAGACAAGAAACGAAAAAAAGCGGAAGAGATGTGGCAAGCGCTTGAGGAAAAGGCAAAGATGCCCAAACGCCAGCATCTCCCTAACCTCTCGGGGTTAATGGACGAGGATCTAGAGCGTTTCATCGAGGTCTGGGCCACCCTCCCTGTAGAGGAAAGGCGTCAATTGATGGAGACGTTGGTTGAGATGGCGGAGAAGGATTTCGCCCTCGACTTCGGTGCTATTCTGAGGTTGGGACTCAGCGATCCCGATGCCAGCGTGCGAGCCCGCGCTATTGATGGACTATGGGAAGACGAGGACGTCCGTCTGGTTCCTCGCCTGGCCAGCTTCCTTCGTGAAGGTGAAGCCGAAGAGGTACGTGTGGCCGCGGCGAAGTGTCTGGCGCATTTTGTACTGCTGGGTGAGCTGCAAAAGATACGTCCCGACCCCTTCGAGACAGCCTACACGGTACTTCTCGACACCTACCGCGATCCTGAAGCCTCGGTTGAGGTACGGCGCCGCGCGCTGGAGTCACTCGCCTATGCCGGACATTCCGAGGTAACACCTGCCATCGAGGAGGCCTACGCCCACCCCGAGGAAACCATGCGAGTCAGCAGTATCTTCGCCATGGGGCGCAGTGCCGATCGGCGCTGGATCGAGACCGTCATCGAGCAGCTGCACCACCCCAGCCCGCAGATGCGTTACGAGGCAGCCCGTGCCGCTGGTGAGCTCTCCGCCCGCAAGGCCGTTCGCGACCTGGTCGATCTCGCCGAAGATGTAGACATTGAGGTTCAGCAGGCAGCCCTCTGGGCACTCGGTCAAATTGGAGGCGAGCAAGCCCGCCGTACCCTGAATCATTATCTGCAATCGGAAAATGAAGCGCTCCGCGATGCTGCCCAGGAAGCCCTCAACGAACTGGAGTTCCTCCACGGCGACCTGAGCCGTTTCTACGGACCACCTGAGGATTTTGTGGGTGAGGGCGAGATCCCCTGGTACGAGGATAAGGGGGACAAGTGGGAGGAATGAGTCCACGTTGTCACCGGCTCAGATGGAGCTACGCTATCTTCGTCGCTCTATTGCTTCTGACCCCCGCTACCCCCCTCCTGGGGCAAGCAGAAGGTCCGGCAACAGGTTATACCTACACCTTCGGGCAAACCCTCGAAATCACGTTAAGTCTGCCCCTCGAGCCCTCACCACCCGCGGAGGCGAATCTGTCTCTCCGTATCGGTGAGGAAGTCACCGAGTCTCACACCTTGCGTGTGGAAGCGGGACGAGCCCAATACCGACGTGATCTGCGCGAGTATCCCCTCCCACCCTTCGCCAGGGTAACCTACTGGTGGACCTACACAGACAAAGACGGCAATCTTCAAAGAGTCGGCGAGATCTCTTTTCTCTACGAGGATAATCGCTTCCAGTGGCAGGAGATCACAGAGGATGATATAACCCTCAAGTGGGTCGCCGGGTCACGGGAGCAGATGGCCCCAGCACTCGACGTGGCACGTAATGCACAGCAGGATCTGGAAATTATCGCCCAGGACATCGAGCCGAGCACTGTCTCCATCTATATCTATCCTTCTAAACCCGACCTGCGCCTGGCACTGCGACTCTCGGGACGGGAATGGATCGCCGGACAAGCCTATCCAGAGGTCGGCGTCGTACTCCTTGCCATACCACCCTCTGACGAAACGTATCTGGAGTTGCAACGCGATCTACCCCACGAGCTTACCCACCTTGTTCTTTATCGGAGGCTTGGGGCGCGGGGATACGAAACACTTCCTACGTGGCTTAATGAGGGGCTGGCCTCGAACTTCGAACAACGACCGGAGCCCGCGTATTACCTCGCCCTCCAGAGCGCTGCCGAGGAGGAGAATTTCATCCCTCTGGCGGATCTTTGTACACCTTTCTACGCCATGCCCACCAACAGGCTTGTTCTGGCCTACGCAGAGAGCCAGAGTGTTGTTGATTATCTCCGGCGCACCTACGGCTGGGCCGGGATCAATACTCTACTGAAAACCTATGAAGACGGCTTTGGTTGCTCAGAGGGATTGGAACAGGCCCTTGGCTTCAATCTATCTACCCTCCAGCGTGAATGGCGCGTCTGGCTGCAGGAGGGCAAACAACCGGTTGAGGAATCACGTCGCCTGAGAACCCTAGGACGCATCGCGCTGCAGGATATCGCGCCGTGGATCTTCCTGCTCATCTTCCTCTCTCTTCCTGCTACGCTCTTTATCTTTGCAGGCAGGATTCAAAAGCACCGTGATTAGATCCTGAGCACCCGTTCAAACTCGGAGGCAAATTTGGCCCACGAAACCTTTCCCATCCTGATCCTGAACGCCCGACCTGGAGCCGGCAAGAGCGAGATCATCGACTATCTGCAGAGAACACCACTAACCGAGCGTAGCCAGCGCTTCCACGTTGCGGAGCTCGACGTTATTGACGATTTCCCCATGTTGTGGACCTGGTTCGAGGAGGACTCCATCCTGGAACGGATGGGACATCCCCGCCTCCACACTGACCCCGAGGGATATTTCAAAGAGACCTATTTGTGGCATTTACTCATCGAGCGCATCAGCCTGGAATATGACAAGCGTCTCCGGGACATCTCCAACTATCACAGAACCTACACAACGATCATCGAATTCTCACGCGGGACAGAGCATGGGGGGTATCAAGAAGCCTATCCACATCTGTCGGACATTATCCTGGAACGCGCCGCCTCGCTATACATCCAGGTCTCCTTCAAGGAATCATTGCGCAAGAATCGAGCGCGCTTCAACCCAGAGCGACCGGACAGTATTCTGGAGCATGGCTTGAGCGAGGACAAATTGAAAAAGCTCTATCGGTGGGATGATTGGGACGCCTTCACTACTGAGGATACCGAGCAAGTGACGGTTAAGGGGCACGTCATCCCTTACGTCGTCTTCGAGAACGAAGACGACGTGACCACGCCCAGAGGTGAGATCCTGGGCAAACGGCTGGAAACCACCCTCGACCGTCTGTGGGACCGCTGCCGCAACCGCTGAATGCAATTAATAGATCAGATGAGGTGCAAAGTGCGCCTCGTCTTGATCTCCAAAGCTAGAATGCGCCCCATCTCTGTGTTCAGTCCTCGTCCTCGTTCCGCAACGGCAGGGCTACGTAGAAGGTTGAGCCCACGTCAAGATCACTCTCCACCCACACCCGTCCCTTGTGACGCTCCACGATAGACTTTACCAGTGCGAGCCCCAATCCCGTCCCCGATATGTTGCTCGTCTCCCGCCGCTTGATGCGGTGAAATTTCTCGAAGAGCCGTACCTGATCCTCGGGCGCGATTCCAATACCCGTATCGGCAATGTGCACGACGACCTCTTCATCTTTATGGTTGACCCTAAGTCCCACGCTGACCTCTCCGCCGGTCGGCGTGTATTTGATAGCGTTGTCCACCAGATTGCCAAAGGCCTGACGCAGTAATGTCCGATCACCGGTGACCACAGGCGCACCATCGGCTGGCTCCAGCTGCAAATGGATCGCCTTAGTAGTAGCGCGGGCACGCATCGTATCCACCGCCTCTACCAAGATCACACCCAAGGGACAGGGATCACGCTTGATACCCACCCCGGCCTCAATGCGGCGCAGATTGAGCAGATCCCCGATGAGGGAACTCATCTGCTCGATGCCTTCCAAGATGCGATCCAGATACTCCTGCTGCTTGTCATTTAGATCTCCGACCATCGCCAACATAGTGGCATAACCACGAATAAAGGTCAAAGGAGCACGCAGATCGTGGGAGACGGTGGCCACGAAGTCCGACTTCATTTCATCGAGTTCCTTGAAATGAGTGATGTCACGCATGACCATCACCCGCCCCCCTGTCCGCTGTCGTTGCCCCGTCATAATGGGAGCGATGCTGGCGTAGAAAGTGCGTCCATCAAGGAGGGGCACCTCGACGGCGGGAAGAATACCCTGCTCCTCCTCCAGACTCCGCATCAGCGTCTCTACCAAAGGCTCTGGAAGTTCGAGAGCCGTGATAGGGCGACCGTAGGCTGTCTCGTCGAGCCCAAGCACCCGCTCGGCTGCGGGGTTAATAAGCAGCACCCGTAGCTCGGCATCAGTGACAAGGATAGCATCGGTGGTACTGGCAAGGATGGCGGCCAATCTCTGACGCCCTCCCTCGGCAGCCTGGAAAAGCCGGGCGTTCTCCACGAGGACGGCGGCCTGACTTGCCAGCGTGTTCAAGAAGTTGATCTTAGCCTCGTCGAAGGCGTCCTGCTCCTGGGAACCCACCCATAACACGGCCACAGTCCGGTTATGGGTACGCACGGGAAAAGCCGCTACGCTCTGGAGAGCATCTATGACCAGAGGGGTGATCTCCTCACGCTGAAAATCAGTATCCAGAAGCGGCGTTCGCCGCCGGTAAAGCGCCATTGTGAACGCGCGATCCAATACTGAGAAACTCTCGTGCGACTCTCCAACAGAGAAGACGTGACGCGGTTGGTTACTGCCCTGCTCCAATAGAACAAAGCGGGCGACTGCAGCCTCCGTCTCCTCCAACGCCCCCTTCAGAATGAGGGGAACCCCCTCCTCCAGGTCAAGTGTGGCAGAGACAGACTGGGAGACGTTCAACAGCAGCGAGAGATCGGTCAGGCGGGCACGGAGGCGCAAGCGCATCTGCTCAAAGGCTCGACCCAACTGCGCCACCTCGTCTGCACCGGAGATATGTACAGGGAAGCTTAGATCGCCCTGGGCGATATGCTTGGTGGCATCCGCCAGGGTATGCAGGGGGCGCGTGATACGTGTCGCCAGGACCGGGATGACCACGAGCAAGAGCAGGCTAATAACCAGCTGCACCAGCAGCAAGGGACTCGAGATCAACGTCGCTGTCTCCAGGATGATGGAGAAGGGCAACTGCATGACCATCATCGAAGGAGCCCCCTCTACCGCGCGAGTATAGCTGAGCAACTGCTGCCCCTGCTCACCAACACTCTCATAGGCTCGGCCCACCTCACTGGGATAATCAACGACGTCCACAGGTGATGCCCAAGGACGCAGGATAGCATCCTCGTTAGGATGGGCAATGATGAGATCCCGATCATCAACCACAAAACCCTCACCTACCCCCCGGGTTGACTGCAAAGCATTCAGGGCACGTTCCATATTGGGATTAACGTCCAGCTGTACCCGTCCCAGGAGTACACCCTCGACCCTTTCCTGATCGTCGCCGGGCAAGATAGGCTGAATGAAAGTCATGCGTTTCGCGCCCGAGGGAAGTGATGTCAGGTGTGTTCGTAACGAGATTTTGAAATCCACAGCCTGGTCGAGAAGCGTCGTTTCCTCTTCAGTAAGTACCAGATCGAGAGCAGGAAGATGTTGAGGCACATAGGCTAAAATGGTACCATCGGCGTCCACAAGCAGCAGTTCCTGAAAGAAGGGGACAATCTGGCGATCTCGCTCCAGGGCGATCTCCTGTACCTCGGGGTCGAGCAACGTCTCATCGGCAGCGAACTTATCCAATAGATTCGCGCCCGTGTAGAAAAAATTCACGATGCCGTCTCCAGCATTGGCCGCGCTCCGCGTCATCTCATCCAGTACCTGTTCCCGTGCCAGGGTCACAGCTCGCTCCGAAACGGCTACAACGGAGACGATAAGACCAACGATCAATAATGGGATGATAATAATCATGAAACGTGCGCTCAAAGAGCGCTGGAAGATAGGGATGACGTTATGGCGATAATCGGGTCGCAAATGAGGAGCAACGAGAAAAACTATCCAAAAGAGCGTTCCCTGGACAACGCCGTTGACCATCCAGACTAACCAGGCACGACGCACAGGCACCCACCCCTGCTCAACAGCAATGAGCCAGCCGGTTGGCAGCGAGCGCGCAAGAAGGGTTACGC
>JBNGDR010000117.1:0-6741 GCA_049975685.1 Anaerolineae bacterium | reverse complement strand
CCTGACCGTGCCACACTAGCCTACTCGGCCGCGAAACTGTAATCCATCTCGGCCAGCTGCTTGTAGTAGTTCCACCGGGCGATAGCATCCTGTCGAGCCAGCTCCAGCAGCGTCTCAGCCCGATCCGGATAGGATTGGGTGAGCATACGGAAACGGGTCTCGTTGTACATGTACTCCCGGATGTCTATCTTGGGCTCCTTGGAATCCAGCTGCAAGGGATTCTTGCCCTCCGCCAGGCGGCGGGGGTCGTAGCGGTAAAGGATCCAGGCGCCGGAGTCGACGGCCTTCTGCTGCTGATCAAAGCCTTGCTTGAGCGGATAGCCGTGGGCGATACAGTGGGTGTAGGCGATGATGAGGCTCGGCCCGTCGTAGGACTCGGCCTCCCGGAAGGCCTTGAGCGTCTGCATGTCACTGGCGCCCATAGCCACCTGAGCCACATAGATATTGCCGTAGGTCATGGCGATGAGGCCCAGATCCTTCTTGGGCAATCCCCGACCGGCCGCGGCGAACTTCGCCACAGCGCCCCGAGGTGTTGCCTTGGACATCTGACCACCGGTGTTGGAGTAGACCTGGGTGTCGAGGACCAGGACGTTAACGTTGCGCCCCTGGGCCAGCACGTGATCCAGGCCACCGTAACCAATGTCGTAGGCCCAGCCGTCGCCACCTACGATCCAGATAGAGCGGCGAACGAGGGCGTCTGCGACACTCCTGAGGTTCCTCGCTGCTGGCGTGTCGAGATCGGCGATCTTATCGCGCAATGCGGCCACCCGCTCACGCTGGGCAGCGTAATCGGCCTCGGTAACCTGCTCGGCGTTGAGAATCTCGTCGACGAGGTCATCACCGAGGACCTCACGATGCTGATCCACCAGCTCGCGCGCGAACTCCTCCTGCTTATCCAACGTCAGGCGGAAGCCGAAACCGAACTCCGCGTTGTCCTCAAAGAGGCTGTTGGACCAGGCGGGACCTCGTCCCTCCGCATCCTGTGCCCAGGGCGTGGTGGGGAGATTGCCACCGTAGATGGAAGAACAACCCGTGGCGTTGGCGATGATGGCCCGATCACCGTAGAGCTGGCTAAGCAGCCTGAGGTAGGGCGTTTCACCACAACCGGCACAGGCACCCGAGAACTCAAAGAGCGGGCGTAACAGCTGTGAATCCTTGACCAACCTGAGATTGAGCTGAGTGCGGTCGAAGAGAGGCAGCTCGTCGAAGAAGCGCCAGTACTCCCGCTCCCGCTCGCGGATGGGCGGTTGCAGGTGCATGTTGATGGCCTTGCGATCCGGATTCTCCCGATCCTTCGCGGGACAAACCTCGACGCAGAGACCACAACCGGTGCAATCCTCGGGCGCCACCTGGATGGTGAACTTCTTGCCTTTGAAGCTGCGCCCCCGGGCATCTGTCGAGCGGAACCCCTCGGGAGCATCCTCCAGCAATTCCGGATCGTAAATCTTCATGCGGATGGTCGCGTGAGGGCAGGCGAAAGCACATTTGCCGCATTGGATACAGACATCGGGATCCCAGACGGGCATCTCGTAAGCAACGTTTCGCTTCTCCCACTGCGTCGTGGCAGTAGGATAGGTCCCATCCTCGGGCAATAGGGAAACGGGCAAATCATCCCCTTCCCGGGCGATCATCCTGGCTGTAACTTCCTGCACAAACTCGGGGGCCTCCTCTGGCACGACCGGTGGCATCTCGATGTCGCTGGTGGCTTCGGCGGGCACCTCGATCTGGTGCAGATTCTCAAGGGCGTGATCGACCGCGTCGTAGTTCATCTGGACGACACGCTGGCCCTTCTTGCCGTAGGTCTTCTTGATGGAGCCCTTGATCTTGGCGATAGCCTCATCCTTGGGCAGCACCCCGGAGAGAGCGAAGAAGCAGGTCTGCATGATGGTATTGATACGCCCACCCAGCCCCACACGCTTGGCCACCTCGTAGGCATCGATGACGTAGAACTGAAGGTCCTTGTCGATGATCTGCTGCTGTACCTTGCGGGGCAGGTGCTCCCACGTCTCCTCGGCCGGGTAGGGGCTGTTGAGCAGGAAGGTCGCACCGGGCTCGGCCGTGCTCAGCACGTCGAATTTTTCCAGGAAGACGAACTGGTGGCAGCCGACGAAGCTGGCGTTCTGAATGAGACAGGTCTGCCGAATGGGGCGGGGGCCGAAGCGAAGGTGAGAGACGGTGACGGAGCCCGATTTCTTGGAGTCGTACTGGAAATACCCCTGGGCGTAGTAGTCGGTGCCCTCACCAATGATCTTGATGCTATTCTTGTTGGCACCCACCGTACCGTCAGAACCCAATCCGTAGAACATGGCCCGCACAACATCCTTGGGCTCGATGTTGAAGGAGGGATCATAGTCAACGCTGAGATGGGTAACATCGTCGTAGATACCCACAGTAAAGTGCTTCTTGGGCTCCTCTTTCGCCAGCTCGTCGAAGACACCCTTGACCATAGCGGGGGTGAATTCCTTGCTGGAGAGACCGTAACGCCCACCGGTTACCTTGATCGCGCGCCCGGCCTCGGCGAGAGCAGCTATACAATCCTCGTAGAGAGGCTCACCGGCACTGCCGGGCTCTTTCGTGCGGTCAAGCGCAGCGATGATCTTCACCGACTCGGGAAGCGCCTCGACGAAGGCCTCCACATCGAAGGGGCGATAGAGCCGTACCTTGAGCAGGCCGACCTTCTCGCCACGCTCCACCAGATACTCAACCGTATCGTGAGCCACCTCCGCACCGGAGCCCATCATCACGATGACACGGTCGGCGTCGGGTGCGCCGACGTAATCGAAGAGATGATATTGACGTCCTGTGAGATCTGCAAATCTGTCCATCACCTTCTGGACGATCTCTGGAGTCTTCAGATAATAGGGATTGACCGTCTCCCGGGCCTGGAAGAAGACGTCGGGATTCTGCGCTGTGCCCCGCACTACGGGCCGATCGGGGTTAAGAGCACGTGCCCGATGCTCCTGAACCAGTTCATCATCGATCATGGCGGCCAGATCCTCGCGGGTAAGCTGTTCGATCTTGTTGATCTCGTGACTGGTGCGGAAACCATCGAAGAAGTGGAGGAAGGGAACACGAGATTCCAGAGTCGCAGCCTGTGCGATGAGAGTAAAGTCGTGAACCTCCTGGATGGAGTTACTCGCCAGGAGAGCAAATCCGGTAGCGCGTGTTGCCATGACGTCGCTGTGGTCACCGAAGATCGAAAGCGCCTGCGCAGCCACACTCCGAGCCGAGACATTGAAAACGGTCGGGGTCAGCTCGCCGGCGATCTTGTACATATTGGGAATCATGAGGAGCAAGCCCTGCGACGCCGTGAAGGTCGTGGTCAATGCTCCGGTCTGGAGTGCTCCGTGAACGGCGCCGGCGGCCCCGCCCTCGGCCTGCATCTCCGCTACCAACGGCACGGTTCCCCAGATGTTGGGAGTTCCGGCCGCCGAATCGGCATCCGCCATCTCACCCATGGGGCTTGAAGGGGTAATAGGGTAGATGGCTATCACCTCGTTGATCTTATGCGCGACGTAAGCCGCCGCGGTGTTGCCATCTATAGTCACCATCTTTCTCTCAGCCATAAAGTCCTCCTACGATAGTTAGTTAGCACACATTACAAACGGCAGTAAAGGGTTATACCTCTTTTAGTTTCAGGGGCTCACCACAACATTGGAACACACAAGGCTCGGGGCAGTCGCAATCTTCTGCCGCCGTGCCACACTCTTCGCAAGCCTTAACCACCTTCAATTCAAGACCACATCCCTCACAAAAATAGACCTGCCCTACTTCCATCTCGTGACAGTTTACCATCGTTTTCTCCTTCCTAAAGGGCTCTTCCCCCCATTGTATCATGGAGTTAAAAGTCATACAATGCGCTCGATGCACGTGAATGAATTCAAGTATCTATAACGTTGTGAAGAACTCCGTGGTAAAATTATCAAAGGTAAAAGTGAGTAAAGTTGAAGATAGTAATCATAGTAGGGCGGTTAGCTGTGGGGATAACCCTCTCACTCCCCTATATTTAGGTGAGTTGCCAATCACGCTCCCCTATATATCAGGTTTGACAAGGCGCGCCGGTGAGGAAAAGGTGGGGATAATTCTTGTGAATTATCTCAAAGTCTATCTGAGCATTCGCGGTGATAGTGATTTTCGGGTTTTTTCTCGTCCAGATCAGAAATCTGCAACAGAGAGGGGTTCTCCCCAAAAAACCCGAGTTTTCCCCAGAAAACAGGCAGTTTTCCACAGGCAGGCGCTCTTTCGAATGTGAGAATACGATGGAGATTGAGCCCAATCCCCTATATTTAGGGGGTCGGATATACGGACTCCCTGTTATTTGTAATTAGGTGGGTTGTGGAAAACTATAGCCTTTTCCACAGGGAATACCCACAGTTTATCAACACGCGTGGTCATTCCCCGCCAGAGATGACCACGCGTAGTGATTCGGAACTCGATGTCCTAGAAGGGTGTGATTTCCCTTCTGAGGACCCGCTGCCGTAGGGCGTTAATGTTATCGAGCTGGGCGTCGAGTACCTCGGCTACGGCCTCTTGCATTGAGGTGGAAAGATCCCCATTCTGGGGCGTGATCTGTGCCGTGGCTACCAGAGGGTGGTCCAGAGGTCGACCGATCTGCGAGAGGATGTAGACGGTGGCTGCCCGTACGCCGGGTACATTCTCAACGATGGCCTGCGAAGCCTCGATGGCGAGCAGATTGTAGAGTTTGCCCACGTGTGAGATGGGATTCTTGCCGGCGGCAGCTTCCAGGCTTGCCGCACGGAAGGGCGCGATAACGCCGTTGGCCCGGTTCCCGCGCCCTACAGAGCCGTCGTCACCCTGCTCGGCAGAGGTCCCGGTCAGCGTCAGGAAAACGGCGCCGACCGGGATATCGTCAGCGGTATTGATCGCTACTTCTACCCGGTGGCGCGTTATCTCGGCAGCGCGTCGCGTGATCGCTTCATGTGCTGCATCTCGCACTTCCAGGTACTCCGTCGCATCGTGGACCTCGGGCGCGATGAGGGGGAGGCAGATGGTCAGGGTGATATGATCCTCCAGCCGGGCACCCATGACCTTCACATCCTCCCCGATGGGCAGCTCGTCGAGCAGCTCGGTGTTGACGTACTGTGCGACGTGGTAGACGGTGCGCTCCAGATCGGAGCGGGGCCAGTGGCTCACACCGAAACTGGTATCGTTGGCCGTGATCTTTTTCACGGCGTGGGCCAGCTCGGGCGCGCCTCGTCCCACGTAGGAGTCGATAACGACGTGCTTGACGGGATCGAGATAGCGGAGCGTCTCGCGGAGGTGAGCACGAGCTGCCTCTATCGCGATGGTATCGACGGGAATCTCTCGTCCTTCGTAGGAGGGCGTAGCACGGCCGGCGATCTGGATACGGATGGGGCGGATGATTTCCCCATAGCCGAACTTGACGTCGGCTTCACCGGCGACCAATTGCACCTTATCGAAGTTGTGGTGGAGCAACAACCCCAGATTCTCCTGGCACCATTGGGAGTACTCCACCGAGACCCGTTCGGCGATTCCGTCGCAAAGACTGTCGGGATGGCCGATGCCCTTGCGCTCGACGATTTCCACGGGGAGATCGTCAATGTACTGACCGGGCGTTGAGGTGACGACCACATTGCGTTGTTCTGACATAGGTATTACCTCCTGATTGGATTGTGTGATCCGGGTGACGCTCTCCAGGGGAAAAAGAACGGCCCCTCTTCTGGAAAGAAGAGGGGCGCTGTATGCTACTCAGACCTCTCATCTTCCAGAACGTCAAGTTCTGACGGAATTGGCACCTGGCTTGAGTAAAGGCTCCTTACTCCAAGCTGGTTGCCGAGGCTTCATCGGGCCGGTCCCTCTGCCTCTCTGGATGAGTGTATACCGGGATATTGATTATCACCCGTTATGGTAACAGTTTATCGGGAGGTGTCAAGTGTTGCTCCGAAGGGGCCTTATGCTATAATGTAAAAGAAAAGTGAGAATCCAATGTGAGGTGTTTTTGGGGTAGGCTGAGGTCAACTCGCTGATTGATGGAGCGTCTGAGGTGTAGTGGCCCGTTCGAGTTTCGTTCTGCCGCGGAGGGAAGAGAATGTCCAACCAGCAGGTCATTGAATTGCGCGATAGGATTCTCGGTATCTTGATTCGCAACGCACGTGAGCGTGCCCGAGTTTCTCGTAGTGAATGTGGTGCTGTGCTGGGAGTGTCTTCGAGCACAATTGCTTCCTATGAGGAGGGGGCCAAGTCTATCTCCTTGCCCGAGATGGAACTGCTGGGGCGCTATCTTGGCGTTTCACTTAATGAACTTCGGGATGATAACGTCTCTCATGAAGAGGAAGAGAAAAAATATCCCGATCCAGAGCTCTTTCTCCCCTTACGTCATCGGATCATAGGAGCACGTCTGCGTCAGGCGCGTCTGGAGGCGGGACGCACCCAGCAGGACGTTGCGGACATGGTAGATTGTTCATCCTCGACTATCTCTGCCTATGAGTACGGAAAAAGCTCCATTCCGCTATCTGAGCTTGAGGTTATAGCGCGAGCGCTGGGCGTGCCGCTGGACATCTTCCTTGACCGCGACAGCGAGATAGGCAGATGGCACCAGTTCCAGGAGGAGTTTGAACGCTTCACCGAGATGCCGCCGGAGATGCGAGAGTTCATCTTGCGTCCCATCAATCGGAGTTATCTTGAGTTGGCCATGAAGCTAGCCTCTATGCCCGCCGGAGCTCTCCGCAATATTGCTGAAGGGTTGCTGGAGATCACCTA
>JBNGDR010000116.1:0-6763 GCA_049975685.1 Anaerolineae bacterium | reverse complement strand
GTCTCGGGGGCGGCTCTGGCGTGACGCCAAATGCAATACCCTAAATGACGGGGTCAGTCGCCGCCGAGGTAAGCTTCCCGCACCTGCGGATTCTGTGCCACCTCGTCAGCCGGCCCCTCCAGCTGGATGGCGCCCGTCTCCAGGACGTAGGCCCGGTCGGCGACCTGAAAGGCCATGTGGGCGTTCTGTTCCACCAGCAGGATGGTCACGCCCAGCTCGTTGATCTCGCGGATGGTGTCGAAGATCTCCTCGACGAGGATGGGGGCCAACCCCATGGAGGGCTCGTCCATCAACAGGAGCCGGGGCTTGCCCATCAAAGCGCGGCCCACGGCCAGCATCTGCTGCTCCCCGCCCGAGAGGGTGCCGCCCGTCTGCTCCAGCCGCTCCTTGAGGCGCGGGAAGAGGCGGAAGGCCCGCTCCATGCTGGCCTGGATCTCCTCTTTGTCGTTGCGGGTGTAGGCGCCCATCTCCAGGTTCTCCCGCACCGTCAGGGGCGCGAAGATACGCCGTCCCTCCGGTACGTGGATGAGGCCCATGCGGACGATGGCGTCGGCGTTCACCCGGGTGATCTCCTGCCCGTCGTAGCGAATGTACCCGCGATCGGGGCGCAGGAGGCCGGAGATGGTGCGCAGCGTCGTCGATTTGCCCGCGCCGTTGGCGCCGATGAGGGTGACGATCTCGCCCTCATCGACGTGGAAGGAGATGCCGTGCAGGGCGCGGATGGCGCCATAGGATACGTACAGGTCGTTGACTTCCAAGAGTGCCATGAGGGTGCCTCCTACCGGATGACCAGGGCCTGACGGCCGAGATAAGCTTCCACCACGCCGGGGTTGTTCCGTACCTCACCGGGTTTACCGCGCGCGATGACCTCACCAAAATCCATCACCGTGAGCCATTCGCAGATGTTCATCACCAGCCGCATCCGGTGCTCCACCAGCAGAATGGTGAGGTTGAAGCGGTCGCGGATGAAGTGGATGAGCTCCATCAAATCGTCGATCTCCTGGGGGTTCATGCCCGCAGCGGGCTCGTCGAGGATGAGCAGCTCGGGCCGGGTTGCCAGCGCCCGCGCGATCTCCAGGCGCCGCTGGAGACCGTAAGGGAGGCTGCCGGCAATATCCCCCTGGCGTTCGGCGAGACCGAAGATGTCGAGGAATTCCTGGGCCTGGTCTGCCATCTCCTTCTCCTTGGCCTGAAAGCGCCCGGTGCGGAAGATGGAATCTACGAGGCCGTAGCCGGCGTGGGGATGATAGGCAATCCGCACGTTGTCCAGCACCGTCAGGTTGGCGAAGAGCCGGATGTTCTGGAAGGTACGGGCGACGCCCAGCTGGATGATCTCGTGTGAGGGCAAGTCTGTCAGATCCACGTTCCGGAAGCGAATTTCTCCTGCCGAGGGTTTGTAAACCCCGGTGATCAGGTTGAAGACAGTGGTCTTGCCCGCGCCGTTGGGACCGATAAGACCCGCCAACTCGCCCTCTCGTAGGACCAGGTCGAAATTGTGGACGGCGCGGAGGTTGCCGAAGAATTGGGTTAACCCTTCGACCTCCAGGATGCCGGGGCGGGATTCCACCTCTGCCGGTAGACCCTGGGGACGACCTTTCATTGTGTCACCTCCATCGACTGCTTGGCCTCAGGCTTCTTGAGATCCGGGGTTTCTATCTCTGTTGGGGCTATCCCCACCTTCTTACGCAGCAGGGGAAGAGAGCGTTTCAGGAAGGGGATCTCGAAGTCACCGAAGAGGCCCTCCGGTCGCAGCAACATCATCACCAACAGGATGAGAGGATAGACGACAAAACGCCAGGTCTCGAAGTTGTCCGGAAGATAGAGCCGCAGCACCCCCTCCAGCAGGATGATCCAGATGAAACCGGTGAGTATGGTGCCCGTCATACTGCCCAGGCCACCAAAGACGACGATGATGAGGGGGTTGAAGGACTGGATGAAGTTGAAGGATTGGGGATGGAGGAAGGCCAGATCGTGGGCACGGATGCCGCCCGCCAGGCCGGCGAAGAAACTGCCCACCACGAAGGCCAGGATCTTGGATTCTGCCACGTCAATGCCCACCAGCTGAGCAGCGCGCTCATCTTCCCGCACCGAGAGTATGGCCCGACCGGTACTCGAATGCAGGAAGTTGCGCATCACAATCACGATGAACATGAAGGTCAGGAAGACCCAGGTCCAGGTGGTCCATTGTGGGATGCCTACCATCCCCCGGGCGCCCTTCATCTCCGGGAAGGGCAATATGGTGTCGGAGTTGTCGAGCAGCACCTTGATGATGATGGTAAAGCCCAGGGTAGAGATACCGAAGTAGTCGGAACCCAGCTCCAGTACCGGTATACCAAAGAGAAAACTGGTGATTCCGGCCAGCAGACCACCCCCGAGGAGGGCAGCGAAGAAGACGATCTGCTGGGTGATCATCTTGGGCAAGCTCCGCAGGAGACTGTCTACGATAGGGTCAAGGGTCGGGGTCAGAAAGGCCATCGTCAGATAGAAGGCCAGGACGGTGACCAGCAGGTAGGCGGTGAAGCGTGCCATCGCCGACACGCCGAAGAAACGGCGCAGGAATGCGGCCATGGCAGCGTAGAATAACAACGTCAACAGTGCGCCCACGAGCACCACCGTCAAACCCGAGGGGTCGTCGTGGGTCCAGCGGTAGGTCACGTCCGCCGAAGCGTAGGCTCCAATCGCGTAGAAGCCATATTGGCCCAGTGAGAATTGCCCGTTGAAGCCGTAGATGAGGTTGAGGCCCAACGCGACCATGGTGATCGCGGCGCCCCAGAAGATGAGGCCACGCCAGAAGTTGTTGAGGACACCTACGCTGAGCAGTATCTGGATGATAAGGTAGATGAACACGCTGCCTAGGAAGAAGAGACCCGTCTTGCTTTTGATGCGTTTCCAGATGGACATGACTAACTCCTATACCTTTTCACCGGGCGGTTCGCCGAAGATGCCCTGGGGCCAGACGAGGAGGACGACGATGAGTAGGGAGAAGGCGATGGCGTCGCGCATGGGTGTGGAGATAAAGCCTGCCGCCAGGACCTCGGTCTGTCCCATGATGAGGGAGCCGACGAAGGCGCCCGGGATACTCCCGATCCCGCCGACCACCGCCGCCACGAAGGCTTTAAGACCGGGGATAATGCCCATGAGGTGGTGTACCTGCTTGAAGGCGGTAGCGTAGAGCACGCCGGCGGCTCCGGCCAGACCGCCGCCCAGGGCGAAGGTCGCGGCAATAACGCCGTTCACGTTGATGCCCATCAGGCGCGCTGCCTGCTTATCGTAGGCTGCCGCGCGCATGGCCTTGCCCAGGCGGGTCTGATTGACCACGTATTGAAGCGCTACCTGGAGCAGAATGGACCCGCCCATGATCACCAGGGTGACGTTGGAGGCCGAGAGGTCCCAGACCTCGCCGCCCGTCTCGATGCGGAGACCCACCAGGGTCAATACCACCGAGAAAAAGCCGCCGATGAGTAATCCAAACTGGACCACAGGATGTTTGGCCCAGGATTGCGCGCGGAGGTCACCCGCACGACCGCGCAGCTTGAGGAAGATGTACGCTGCGAGTGAGATGCCGAAGATGACCCACAGTGCCACGAGCACCGTCGGTGAGATCGTCCCGGCGGTGAAGACGGTCACATCGAAGGGACGGGGATAAGTGATGTAGTTGTTCGTGTAGACGAAGGAGAGCCCGCCGAAGTATTCAAGGAAGAAGGAGACACCGATGGCCGTGATGAGAGCCGCGATGCGCGGTTTGTTTCGCAACGGGCGGTAGGCGAAGCGTTCTATGACGATGGCCAGGGTGGCGGAGACGACCATGGCAAGGAGGATGACGGTGATCGAACCGATAACGGTTGCCAGTCCTGCGGGCATGCCTGCCCACAATTGGAGGGGCCAACGGTGCAGATTCAGCAGAGAAATCGCATAAAAGCTGGTGAAAGCCCCAACCATGAAGACATCGCCGTGGGCGAAATTAATGAGCTTCACGATGCCGTAAATCATCGTATAACCCAGGGCAATAAGAGCGTAAATGAATCCAAGCTGTAAACCGTTCAGCATCTGTTGAATGAAGACCGAGGGATTTCCCAGGAAGGCTCTCCCCAGGATATAAAGGACGAAGAGACCAAAGAGCGCAAAGAGTCCCTGGCTGATGCGGTTTAGGATGGCCCCGCTGTGCCGTTCGAGTCTCGTATCGGTTTTACGGGTGGTGGGTTGAGCTGTTGTCATGTCTGCCTCCTGAATCCTCAAAACAGGAGGGGCCGGGGCACGTGTGAGGTGCCCGGCCCCTTTGTATGTTACCTGATGCCGGGGAGCTCCTGCTAGGGTTGGACGGTATCCACGAAGGAGACGCTTCCATCCTTGACCTGCAGGATGACTGCGGCCTTGACCGGGTTGTGGAATTGGTCGTAGGAGATGTTGCCCGACACGACGGAGAACTCCATATTCTCCATGGTTTCGGCGACGGCGGCCGGATCGGCTTCGCCCGTCTCCTCAATGGCCTGGAGCAGAACGTTCGTGGCATCATAGGCCAGCGCAGCCAGCGCGTCCGGCGTGCTGCCGTACTTCTCTTCGTACTTGCTTACGAAGTCCTGAACGACGGGGCGGGGATCTTCGGGGGAATAGTGGTTGGTGTAATAACCGCCCTCAACGACCTCGGTATCCAGCTCCGGTGAATCCCAGCCATCTCCACCCATCATGACGGCCGTGATGCCCCGTTCCTGGGCCTGAGCCGCGATGAGGTTGACGGTGGAGTAGTAATCGGGGATGTAAAGGATATCGGGTTCGGCGTCCTTGACCTTCGTGAGGATAGCGGAGAAATCTGTATCCTCACCGGTGTAGGTCTCCTGAACGACGACTTCGCCGCCCATCTCCGTGAAAGTCTCGACGAAGGCTTCGGCCAGACCACGGACGTAGTCGTTGCCCTGGTCGAGCAGAACGGCCGCTGTCTGAGCGCTCAACTCGTTACGGGCAAACTGTGCCGCCACCAATCCCTGGAAGGGATCGATGAAGCAGGCGCGGAAGATATAGTCTTTGGTCTCTCCATTCTCGGCCACGGTCACATCGGTGCTCGTCGAGGTGGGGGAAATCTGGAAGACGCCCTTGGACATGGCGACCTCGGAGATGGGGATGGACGCTTTGGAGCAGACCTCACCGATGATGAACTGAACGCCGTCCTGATCGATGACCTTGTTGGCCGCGCTCACGGCCGCCTCGGGATCGCACTGGCTGTCCTCAACGATAGCCTCGATCTGCATACCCGCTACACCCTCATTCGCATTCCATTCCTCAATGGCCATAAGTGCTCCATTGCGGGTGGATTCGCCGAAGGTGGCTACGTCACCGCTCAACGGTGCAAGGATGGCGATCTTGAGGGTGCCTCCACCACCACCGCCGCAGGCGGTCATCGACAGAAGTGCTGCTGTGACAAGAACGATCAGTACGATTCGTGTACGCATGTTTCTCCTCCCTCTTTGTAAAAAACTTACGCGGTAATCAAGCAAACGTCCAGAAAAACCTCGGATTCTGAAAGCTTTCAGGATATTGTCTGATCACTGCACCTCCTCTACTGCCTTGGTTATTGCCCGGGGACTGTACCTCTTACGAGGAGGTCGGGCATACACATCTAGCGATTTTATCAAAGAATATGATGAATGTCAAATTTGACGGGTGAGTAAAGATCGGTATAATGTGACGTATGTCATATGCGTATGGTGAGAAGGAGCTTTTATGTTGAAGCAACGTCGCGCCCTTATTATCATTCTGGTTATGCAGGTTGTCGCGGTCCTTGTTTATCCGCTGTCTTTCTTCGATACAGCGCCTCAGGCCGCTGTGTTGCCCCCCTCCTTGTTGATCTTGATGGTGTTAGGCGTGGTGGCGATGAATACCGGCACCCTGACACTGAGCCTTGGGCGAACTTTCCTGGTCTTCGTCCAGGGGGTCAACATCGTCGTGCGGATGATGATGCTCTTCCCCAATCTGCGCGGCGCTACCGGAGAATGGAACTTCGTTCTATTGATCACCCAACTCCTGTGTATGGCTCTCTCCTGGTACGCCATCTCACTCATGGAAAGGCTCCGTCTTTCCCAGCTACGGTTCACTTCGACTGAGACGGAGGCGGGTTGAGGCTGGGGACGGTTGACAATACGTTGGTCTAGGTTACAATAACTTCGGCTACGCTCAAGGGCCGCATTGCCATGCGGTCCTTTTGATTGAACAGACAACACAGGGTGGCAGGTGGATCACCTGGTATCTGGTATACGGAGGAAGGAATTATGGAAGAGCTGATATTACAGGCCAAACCCCGCACCGTCGTCGGCAAGAAGGTAAAGCGCTTGCGCAGTGAGGGCTGGGTTCCGGGGATCCTGTACGGCAGTGGCGTGGGCTCCACGCCTCTGCAATTCGATGCCCTTGAGGCGGAGCGCGTCGTGGCGCAGGCGGGTAGCAGTAGCCTCGTCAAGGTTGACGTGGAAGGGGAGCAGACCCCCTACAACGCTATCGTGCGCGACGTGCAACGTCATATCATCAAGCGGCACGTTACCCACATCGATTTTCAGGCCCTGAGCATGACGGAGACGGTCCGTCTTCCCATCCCCGTGGTTCTGGCGGGCGCCGCGCCCGCTGCCGAGGAGCTGGGTGGGGTACTTATTCAGCAGGTCAACGAGCTGGACGTGGAGTGCCTTCCCTCGGCACTGGTCCCCTCCATCGAGGTCGATATCTCGGGTCTGGTCGAGATTGGTGATGCCATCAGCGTCTCCGATCTTGATATCCCTGAAGG
>JBNGDR010000115.1:0-6886 GCA_049975685.1 Anaerolineae bacterium | reverse complement strand
CCAGGGAAGCGCAGGATCGCATCGGCGGCGAGATCGTCAAATTGGTGAAGGAGTACCTCACGTAACCTGATGACCTTGAGTGACGGTAAGGTACAACGTGTGCTATCCTTCTGGTGGACGCGTTGTACCTTGCTGATCTTGTACATTACCTTTCTGGAGGAATAGATGGCACATATTCGACCCTTTCGTGGTTTGCGATACGACCCCAGCCGGAAATGCGATCTCTCCAAAGTTATCACCATGCCTTATGATCGCATCCACAAAACCGAACAGCAGGCATACTACGCACTGGATCCCTACAATTTTGTCCGTATCATCCAGGGGTACAGGGAGCCCGATGAGCCCGGCAATAACGTCTATACCCGTGCACGTTGCTACACTCAGACCTGGTTGTCTGAAGGGATCCTCATGCGAGATCCGCACGCGCTGCTCTACGTACTGGAGCAGACCTTCACCACGCCTGATGGTGTGGCGCACACCCGGCGAGGTTTCACCGCCGCTCTCGAATTGACCCGCTTCGACGAGGGCGTCATCTTGCCCCACGAGCGGACTCTCAGCGGCCCCAAGGTAGATCGTCTGAATCTGACCCGCGTTACACAGACGGCCTGGGGACAGATCTTCATCCTCTATCCCGATGCGGAGAATCAGATCAACGCTCTCCTTGAACCTTACCTGGACTCCCACATGCCTGCTATTTTCCACGAACAGGTCATCGAGCCTGAGGTGGAGCAGAGCCTGTGGGTAATAGACGATCCTGAGGTCGTCCGGGCCGTGGTCGCCGAGATGGCGCCGAAGCGTAACCTTATCATCGCCGATGGGCATCACCGCTACGAGACGGCGTTGGCTTACCGGGATGAGATGCGCGAACAACATCCCGATGCGCCGGCCACATCTGCCTTCAATTATACTATGGCAACCTTTGTGAGCATGAGTGATCCCGGTCTGGTCATCCTGCCCACCCATCGCCTCATCCATGACTATGACAAGATGAATGGCGAAGAGGTATTGAGGGCATTGGAGCCTTACTTTGAAGTGCAGAAGATGAACTCCCGCGCCCAGATGGAGTCAGGCCTGGGGACCGCTACTCCCGACCACCCACGTTTTGGCTTCTACAATGGTGATTATCACCTCCTCATCCTCAAGTCATTGGAGGCCATGGCCGATCTGGTTCCCGAACGCGATCCCAGCTGGAGGGCACTGGACGTTGCCGTGCTCCATGAGATAGTCATCGAGCACGTGATGGGGTTGAGCAAAGAGAGTGTCGCCCGCAAGGAGAATCTGGAGTACCTTCGAGATTCTACGCCTGGCTACGAAGCCGTAGACCAGGGGGAGGCCGATTTCCTCTTCTTGCTCAACGGCACACGCATGGAGCACGTTCGCGCCTGCACCAGGGCCGGGGAGAAGATGCCACAGAAATCCACCGATTTCTTCCCCAAGATCATCGGTGGCATGGTGGCTCTACCTCTCCACGATGAGATTGAGTAACACGCCGTTACGTCGCGCAAACATCTAGATCTGGGTGCAACGCACTCCTGATACCGAAGCCCAGGGGGATATGAGTGCGTTGCATCCTTACAAATAGACCGGAAGTCCTATGACCCACATTGAATACTTGCTCTTCGATCTTGACGATACCCTCTATACGAACGCCTCCGGCCTCTTTGGTGAGATAGCCGTACTTATTGAAGAATGGTTAGCCAGGGAGTTGGCGCTCTCACCAGAGGAGGCCTATCAGTTGCATAAACGTTACTTTTGCGATTACGGCACGACCATGGCTGGTATCCTCCGTCACCATCCCGAGCTGGATATCGACGATTATCTCGAATACGTCCACGATGTGGATCTGAACCCCTATCTGGCTGCCGAGGAGCGATTGGATGCTATGCTCACCCGCTTGCCTGTCACAAAGATTATCTTCACCAACGCTATTGCCAGCTGGGCAGAACGGGTGTTGCGGGCATTGGGAGTACGCGAGCACTTTGATCTCATCATTGATGTGCGGTCCGTGGATTATAAGGGTAAGCCACGTTCTGAAGCCTATGAGATGACTCTTGACCTTCTCGGTGTACCGGGTACAGATTGCATTCTGATAGATGACCAGGCTCGCAACCTGAAAATCGCCTCAGATTATGGGATGCGAACTATTCTCGTTCGTCCGGGAGGCGAAGCGGGAGCGGGTGTTGACGTGGCTGTGGATTCTATTTTTGAGATAGAACCCCCGATACAACGTTGGTTGGATCTCTGATCGAGATCTCACTCAAGGTCCTTGATAGCAATAGCCTTGGCTGGGATTGTGGAGTAAGCCCGTTGTTCGTTGCGTCTTAACCGTTCTGGGTTGCTTCCTTTGCCTTTGGGGGCGATCTGTTTCACCCTCGCTCGATTTTCGCATATAATAAGAGACAGACTGCTCGCTAACCACTATCATCCCGGGATCTAGCCCGGCTTCAAGGAGATGATCATGGCTCGAAGATGCCCCAAATGCGGTGAGGAGTTGCGTGCTCAATCTCGTTTTTGCCCTGCTTGTGGGCAACCGTTGAGCCCTGGACAGACGGTTTCCGATAGCGCAAGAAGATCTCCGTCGAATCCTGAGTTGATTATTCGCGTGACCGGTCAACCACAGCGTGAGGTCTCCCTTGATCGGCCCCAGCTCACCATGGGCCGGGCAGCGGACAACGATATTGTTCTATCTCACAGCTACGTCTCGGCTCACCATGGACGGTTTGAGTGCCACGACTCCGAATGGCATTACATCGATCTGGGTAGTACCAATGGTACCTTCGTCAACGGACAGCGCATGCAGCGTGCTGTCCTTGACAACGGAGATGTCCTACGCATCGGTGATGCCCATGGCAACTCTGTCGGCCTCACCTTCCGTTCAATTGCCCAGGCCGGCGTCCCAACTTATGGGCAGTATCAGGCCCAGGGCGTTAGCATGCCTATGGGGACGCGACAGTTAGGCTCTCAGATGTTGGGGGGAGCCCCTTTGGTCATCATAGGCCGCGACCCACAGGCGCAGATCACCCTGGAGGCCCCCGTAGTTTCTCGCCAGCACGCCCGCATTCAAGAGACGGCTCAAGGTCACGTTATCACCGACCTTAACAGCACGAACGGGACCTTCATCAACGGGAGGCGCCTGACCTCCCCCCACCTTCTCCAGGCAGGTGACGTAGTGCAAATTGGCCCCTTCAAGTTAGTCTATGAGGCCGGTGGATTGCAACAGTACGTTGCCAAGGGCGGCGTCCGCCTGGACGGTATCGGCGTGACCCGGGAGGTGGGTGGCGGAAAGAAGCGCAAGCGCATTCTCAACGAAATTTCTCTCTCTGTCTATCCTCGGGAATTCATTGCTCTGGTAGGCACCAGCGGCGCCGGTAAGAGTACATTGATGAAGGCGTTGAGCGGTGTTGCCCGTGCTCAGGAGGGACAGGTTCTCGTCAACGGTGACAACCTCTATCAGCAGTTTGACCTTTACCGGACGATGATAGGCTACGTTCCCCAGGATGACATCATTCACCGTGATCTCAAGGTGGCTGACGCCCTGCGCTATTCCGCAAAATTGCGACTTCCCCCGGACACCTCCTCAGAGGAGATCGAACGGCGCATCGACGAGGTGCTGGAGGAGGTGGAGATGCTGGGCCAGAAGGACCAGGTGATCAGCAGCCTGAGTGGTGGGCAGCGCAAGCGGGTTTCCATTGCTTCGGAGCTCTTGGCCGAACCCCGGCTCTTCTTCCTCGATGAGCCTACCTCAGGATTGGACCCAGGCCTGGAGAAGAAGATGATGTACACATTGCGTCGCCTTGCCGATGCAGGGCGCACCATTATCCTGGTCACTCACGCCACCGCCAACATTACCCAGTGTGACCACGTTTGCTTCCTCTCCCAGGGCCGGATGACTTATTTTGGCCCGCCCGAAGAGACCTTCGAGTTTTTCAATGTCACGACCAATGATTTCTCTGATGTCTACGACCGGCTGGACGACGCCAATCCCGAGGTGGCCCGCCAGAAGGCAGTTCAATGGGAGGAGACCTACCGCCGTTCATCACAACACCAGAAGTTTGTGGCTGCCCGCCAGCGAAAGCTCCCCGGCTCTCAACAGCAGACGGAAGAGAAGGTCAAACGACGTGGCCCGCGGGTTAATCCCTTCCGGCAGGTAGCTGTGTTGACACGCCGTTATCTCGATCTGGTGCTGCGTGACAAACTTTTGCTTACAGTGCTCATGGCCATTATGCCTGCCATTGGAGCCCTTGTCCTCCTGATCTCGCAAGCGAACTGGCTGGTAGGCGACAGCGCCACCGAGATCGAACGACAATTAAGCTCTGAGATCGCGGGCGGAGCTTCCAGCGCTACTTATAGCATCGTTGCTGATAGTCAATCTTTGCTCTTTATCCTTGTCTTTGCCGCTGTTCTATTGGGGCTTTTCGCATCGGTCTACGAGATCGTCAAGGAGTGGTCGGTTTACCGGCGGGAGCGGATGGTCACGCTCCGATTGGTGCCCTATATCATCTCGAAAGTGCTGGTTTTGGGTGGGTTTGCTCTCTTCCAGTGTTTTCTCCTGTTGCTGGTAGTAGGCTTGAGGGTGGATTTTCCCACCGAGGGTATCTTCCTGCCGGCTCCCATAGAGATGTACATTACTCTATGTATCGCGGCGCTATCCGCCATCGTCATGGGTTTGGTCATCTCCGCTGTAGTGCCCAACGTCAACACGGTAATTTACCTTGTCTTTCTCGTGCTGATGTTCCAGATGATCTTTGCCGGCGTGCTCTTCGATCTACCGGGTATCACCGAGGAGTTTTCCGCATTTACACTGACCCGTTGGGGGATGGAGGCATTGGGTGCATCGACGGATGTGGAGCAGATCAATGAGATGACGCTCACTCGCTTCCAGCCCGATCCCGTCACCGAAGAGGTCGAGGTCGAGGTGGGAAAACCCGCCGAAGATTGGGAGCCGGTGACGGTTGTGACGACTACTCAGGAGATCCCGGTGATGGTGCAGCCAGGTATCACCCAGACCGTCGCCATCTCGGTACCTGAGGTCACCGTGCATGATCTGGTGACGGTGACAGAGACGATCACCGAGCGCTTCACCGTAGAGCCAGATCCCATGGACGTAGCGACGGAGCAGGAATTCCGCATCGACTACGATCGCTCCATCGAACATCTTGTGAAGAGTTGGGGGTTATTGGTGGCTTTCGGCTTCTTCTTCGGTGTGGTGACATTGGTTGTTCTCAAGCGTAAGGACGTCCATTAGATCCAAAAACCTTGGGGTAAGCAAGACGGCGCGAGTAATTGCTCGCGCCGTCTAACGTTGAAAAAATCGTGGGAGCCGTTATAATGCCGGAGGTGGGAGTCGAACCCACATGGGTGTTACCCGAGCGAGTTTGAGTCGCTTGCGTCTGCCGATTCCGCCACTCCGGCTTGCTCAAAGTATAGCCGGATTTTGTCATAGGTCAAGTTGAGTATGAGCCCATATATCCATTATATGAGAGAAGGATGACCCTGGACGTCGATTCTTTCAATGAGGAACGGCTGGTCGAGGCCGCCCAACGGGGCAATCTCGACGCCTTCAACGAACTGATTCTTTTCTATCAGAATCAGGTCTACAACCTTGCCTATCATCTTATGAAGGATCCGGCGGCGGCGGACGATGCCAGCCAGGAAGCTTTTATCTCCGCCTATCGCAGCCTGGACAAGTTCCGAGGGGGATCCTTTCGTGCGTGGCTCCTGCGTATCGTTACCAACGCCTGCTATGATGAGATGCGGCGTTACAAACGCCGCCCCCAGGTTTCTTTCGACGACTTCGGTGACATGGATGAGGAGGCCAATCCTTTCCTGCGGGACGATGCCGAGTTACCCGAGCAGGCGGTGCAGCGTGACGAGCTGGGTGACATGCTGGAACGCACTATGAGCCTTCTGCCCGAGGATCAGCGGATTACTCTCTATCTGATAGACCGTCTGGGCTTCTCCTACGATGAGGCGGCTGAGGCAACGGATGTGCCGCTGGGTACGGTTAAGTCGCGTCTGGCCCGTGCCAGAACGAAGATGCGGGATTTACTCATGGAGCAGAGGGAACTTTTACCCCCTCGTTTTCGTCAGATAGGTAGAGATTAACGGAGGAAGATCGATGAATCAACGAGCTTGGAGTGAAGCCGATCTCTCTGCCTACCTGGACGGAGAATTGGATCTTCAGAAGCAAGCGGCTCTTGAAGCTGACATAGTGCGAGATGCGGCATTGCGTCGCCGGGTGGAGACGCTGCGCCAGACTATCGATCTGGTTCGGGCAGTGCCCTTGCGTGAGTCACCCCGTAACTATCTGCTGACGCCTTCTATGGTGGCAGAGCCTAAACAAGCGCAGGCACGCCAAACTCGCCGCCGCCCGATGCTCTTTTTCATGCGCCTGGCAACGGCCCTTAGCGCGGCAGCTTTTGTTATTGTAGTCGGGTTGCAGTTGGGTCTCAGGGTGGGTTTAGTAGCGAATGTTATGTCGGTCGATCGGCAGGTTGAGTCGACACAGGAGGTCGAGGCTCCGATGAGATTGGAATTGGAGGAGGCCGATGAATCTCCGACCATGGCTGCTATGCCCGAGGAGACGGAGATGCCCGCCGGTGAAGCGCCTAGCTGGGAGGAACTTCCCTCGGAAGAAGGTGAGGGCATGGGGAGGGGCGGAGGCGTGGAGGAGCAACCTGAGGCTTCACCTGTGACGGAACCCGAGCAGCCCGAGGAACCTGAGGAGTCTGTGACCTTGGGCGCCGATTCCGTCGGGACGCCGACGGTGGAATCGATGTCCGCACCGCAGGAGGAAGAGACAGAGATTCCGATGGTGGAGGCTGCGCCGACCTCCTCTCCATCACCAGAGCAAGTGGAGGAGAAGCTGATATCTGAGGCTACCCCG
>JBNGDR010000114.1:0-6909 GCA_049975685.1 Anaerolineae bacterium | reverse complement strand
CCGTCCCCGGAGGAGGCGCATCGAAACGCTCCGCCTCAAACTGGCCCTCGCTGGCCCGCCGGAGGAGTTGAGCCCAGGTCTCGTTGTCGGAGCCCTTGATATTCAATATCACCTGGGGCGGCCCATCGGTGCCCTCCAGACGCAGGGTTAGGAGCTCCTTGCGCGCCTTGAGGAAGCCCGATTTGTCCTCCATGGCGAGTACCTCGATCCCGCCGACGGGAGCCTGCCAGAGCAGCTCCTGTACCATCTCCTTCTCGCGGGCGATGAAGAGGAACTTCTTGGTCACGATCTCTTCTCGCTGTTCGAAGATAAGGCGGCCGTCGGTGAGGAAGAGCAAGCCTTTGATGGGTTCGGACCCCTGGGCCATCCACTCCGCATCCGTCGCCGCTACTGCGTGTTCATCTGGGTAGAGGCGGAAGGAAGCCGACCCCAGGTTCTCCAGGAGGAAATCGGTGCGATCGAGCTCCGATTCCAGCTGACGGATCTCGTTCCACGTCTGGTCGAAGGAGCCGTTGATACGGTTCTCGGCCTCGTTGATGCGGCGCTCCAGCTCCCGGAGACGATTCTCTGCGGTGTCGGCCAGCGCCGGACTGCGCTGTGCCCGGCGTAACAGATCTTCCGCGTCATCGGCGGCGCTGCGAAGGACCCGGCGCTCCTTCTCCAGCAGGCGGGTCGCGTCCCGGGAGCGGGCGGACCATTGGCGGCGCAGGGAGATGGCCTCGTCCTCCCATCCCCGTCCGAAAGCATAACCGCGCGCCCGCACGTCGTTGATCCGGCCTTCCAGCCCCTGCACCGTAGAACCGATATCCTCCAGCCGGTCGTGGAGCGTCGCCAGTGCAGCAAGTCCCGCCAGACGTTCCCATTGGCTGCGGATGTTGGACATCCTCGCCTCATGTTCCACCTCTGGGGAGGTCGTTGAGCTGGAGGTTGAAGATCGAGGTTGATCGACCCGCGTACGTCGTCCCTTGGATTTGGATGAAAGGTCGGAGGAGGTCGATCGGCTCCGGGGAGGCGTGCGGAACCCTCCACTGCTCTGGCTTTTGGACTTGGAACCCGAGGTAGAGCTGGATTTCGATCTACCTCGAGGTGGTGTCTTGTGCTTGCCTTTGTCTCTGCCCGAAGTGAGGGATTTCTTAGCCATCGCTCTTATTCTCCTTTGTGATGATGACTGATTTTGAACAGAACCCTACCCCAATCCCGGCAATAAAGAGCCGGGTTCATTCCTCATTCACACCCACGTTCTGACGGAGATAGGACTCCATGAAGGCGTCGAGGTCTCCATCGAGGACGCCGTCAACGTCCCCAGTTTCGTGATCGGTGCGGTGATCTTTGACCATCTGGTAGGGGTGCAGGACGTAGGAGCGTATCTGATTGCCCCATCCCGCGTCGGTGTGGGCCCCCTTCAGCTCCGCGATCTGCTCCCGACGTTTCTCCTCCTCACGCTGGATGAGCCGAGCCTTGAGGATGCGCAGTGCCGTCTCACGGTTCTGTGTCTGGGAGCGCTCGTTCTGGCACTGTACGACGATGTCGCTGGGGAGGTGGCGGATGCGGACGGCGGTCTCGTTCTTCTGCATGTGCTGCCCCCCGGCAGAGGAGGCGCGGAAGGTCTCGATCTCCAGGTCGTCCGGGTTGATCTCAACCTTGACCTCCTCCCCCAGATCGGGCCAGACTTCTACGAGGGCGAAGGAGGTATGACGGCGGTGGGCCGAGTCGAAGGGGGAGAGGCGCACCAGCCGGTGGACGCCGCGCTCGGCCTTGAGGTAGCCGTAGGCGAAGCGCCCGTTCACGGCGACAGTGGCGCTCTTCAGACCGGCACCCTCGCCCTCCAGCGAATCCAACATCTCCACCCGGAATCCCCGCTGCTCGGCCCAGCGCAGGTACATGCGCAACAACATCTGGGCCCAGTCCTCGGCGTCGATACCGCCGGCGCCCGCGTGGATGGCGAAGATAGCGTTGCCCCGGTCGTGCTCGCCCCCGAGCATCAGCCGGAACTCCGCGCGCTCCAGCTCCGCTTCTAACTCTTCGGTCTCGGCCTCAAGGTCAGCCAGAAGATCTTCGTCTTCTAGCGCCAGCAGCTCCTGGGCGTCCTCGATCCGCTGTCGCAGCTCGCTCCAGTATTTGACCTCGTCCTGCAACTCGGAGAGGCGCTGCATCTGGGTGCGCGCGCGCTCCGGATCGTCCCACAGGTGGGGATCAGCGGCCTTTTTCTCTAGTTCGGCCAGTTCCTGGCGCTTGCCAGGTACGTCAAAGCCGCCTCCAGATGGCTTCGATCCGCGTTCGCAGGGCGTCCAAACGGTCCGTTAATTCACTCATATTGCCTCCAATAATTAGTGAGCAGTTAGCGGTGAGCAGGGATCGGGGACTAACTTATCAGTCATTCTACCCGATCCAACACTTCCGTGACTACCGCGCTACTCGTTTTGGTTTACAGTTTAGCCTGGTTAGCCTTCGCTGATGAAGGCAGCGTACTCCGCCACGGAGCCGCCGTCCATGCAACATTCAATAATCCGGCGTCCCAGCGGGTCCAGATCGGGCACCAGGAACTTCGCCAGGTATTCCCGGAAGAAGTCGTAAAGGATCTCGCTCCCCGCGTCGTAGCCGTCCTCTCCCACCTCGTACTGCTGTTCCACGCATAGGAAGTACTGGGAGACGCGCCGCCCCTCCACCAGTAGATGGTCTAGTGTATAGCCCAGCAAGGGGCAGCGTGCAGGCGCTATCTGGTCGGGTTGGAACTTCGCCACACCCCGGCGCGCCAGGTATTCCCGCGCGATCCACTCGGGCATGAATCCCACCTTCCACACCCCCACGTACTGGTTGGGGCAGAGAATGTATCGGGTACGGGAGTTGCGGCGGAACTGTTCCAGCAAGAGGTTCGCCTGATCCACACGGCGACCGGTGGCGAAGGGCCAGTAGGAGCCCACGCCCTCGCTCTGCATCCCGCTGGTGTCGATAATGCTGGGATTGGCGTGCCCTCGTGGAGCGACCAGCCGCCATAGCCAGGCCAGAGCCGGGGGCAGCAGATGAAAGAGTCCAATAATGCCGTAGGTGGGTTTGTCCCGGTCGAAGGGCGGCGTTCGCACCCCAAAGCTGCGGATATCCACGGCGACGGGTTCGTTGACGACGCCGGGCACGATGGAGCGGGGCACCACCACCCGAGGGTTGGGACAGGGTTTGCCGGGTGCGTCCTGGATGTGTTCCCAGATGAGGGCGCGGCTGCCCGGCACGGCGCGAATGTTGAGGAAGAGCAGTGGCCCGGAGGGCTGCGCCGTCAACCGCTCCAGGTGCACGTCCTTCCCGTAATAGTCGATGTGATCGACGCGCAGGAACCAAGCAGCCTCGGCGTCGGTGACCCAGAGCCGTCCGTCGTCTCTCTGAATGGCGGGATGGCAGAGGGCCATGTCGTCGGTCACAGGGTGGAGGCGGCAGGTGCGCGGGATCTCCAGGTAACGGCGGCTCCCGGTGACGATGTTCTCACCCAGCAGCAGACGCCCGTCCTCCTGGCGCTCCACCTGCTCCAGCAGCTCGCTCTTGCCACCGCCGCTGGCGGCTTCGTGCATGATGGTGGTGACGTTATCGTAGGGCGTGATCACCTGCACGGCGGAGCAATGGGCGGTCACCCAGCCCTCCTCCTCGCCCTGGGTGAGCAAGACGCCGTAGATACCCTTCTTGGCGCTGGGGCCGGGGTAGAGATTGTAGGAGAAAACCTCGTGGAGGTCATCCAGCCGGGCGTGTACGACCACCTGTTTGCCATTGAAGTGCGTGTGGCGGAAGGGCGGTGCAACGTAGATGATGGACTTCGGAGAGAAGTCGTCGGGCAATTCATCACAGGGGATGATGCCCTGGAGAAGTGCCAGACTCAGCGCGAAGAAGCCTGCGTTGGCGGGGGCGATGAGGACGGCCTCCTCGCCCATATTCTCCTTGCCGGCGATGAAGCCAAACATAACCAGAGGCTGATCTGCCAGCCATGCCAGCGTATCCTGTCGGACGATGGAGAAATCCTCACCGAAGCGCTCTTTGAAGGTAGGCTTGTCGGTAGGTCTATCGTCGGCGACCAGGAGGCAGTTGGGATCACGTCTTCGCATGTAGGGCTCAGGGTAGTTCGCCACCACCCCGTTGAGCACCCGGGCCACCGTCGCCTCCAAGATGGGGCTCTGGCCCGGTATCTCGTAGCTGACCTCGAAGTAATCGCTTCCCAGTCCGCCACAGGAGAGATTCACCAGCTCCGTGATGGTGCTGGCGATGACCAGGGAGGGACTGTCGGCGACGACGCGCCGGGCATCTTCCGGCAGTCTGTATCTCTTCCACTTCATCATTTTTATCGTCCTCGCCTCAGTTCGAGCCGGTTGCTTCGACTGCGCTCAGCACATGCTGTGACCATGCCCAGCCGTTTATTTGCCCAGGAGCCCCCGCACGAAGGCGTCTTGGTCAAAGGGGTCCAGATCCTCCAATCCCTCGCCCGTCCCTACAAAACGGATGGGCAGATCCAGCTGGTGACCAATGGAGAGAACCATGCCACCCTTGGCGCTGCTATCCAGCTTGGCCAGCACGATCCCGCTGATGTCGACGGCCTCCAGGAAATGCTGAGCCTGAGATAGACCGTTCTGGCCCGTGGTCGCGTCCAGGACGAGCAGCGTCTCGTGAGGGCCCCAGGCCACACGTGTGGAGACGATACGCCGAATTTTCTGAAGCTCCGCCATCAGGTTATGCTGGGTATGCAGGCGCCCGGCAGTGTCGACGATGAGGGTATCCATGTTACGGGATTTGGCGACCTGGATGGCGTCGTAGATGACCGCCCCGGGATCGCCTCCCTCCTCGCCCTTAACGACGGGAACGTCCACCCGTCCGCCCCAGATGCTCAGCTGGTCGATGGCGGCTGCGCGAAAGGTGTCGCCGGCAACCAGCATCACCGACCGGCCCTCCCGCTTGAAGCGGTGGGCAAGTTTGGCGATGGTGGTGGTCTTCCCGGAGCCGTTAACGCCCACCACGAGAATGACCGCCAGAGGCCAATCCAGGTTCATGGGTTCGCCTTCCGGCAGCAGGGCCTCGATCTCCTCTTCAAGTATCTTCTGTAGATCTTGAGTCCTGAAGATGCCCTCATCGCGCACCCGCGTGCGGAGGCGCTTTACCAGGGCCAGGGATGTGTGTACGCCAACATCCCCCTGGATGAGGATCGCCTCCAGATCCTCCCAGGTTTCCTCGTCGATGTCGCCGGCCCCGAGAAGCCCGGCGATTTGACCGAAGACGGCGTTCCGCGTTTTTCGTAAGCTATCGAAGATTCCGCTCATCGTACCTCCAGGGAAATTATACGCTACGGGAAGCGCCCGTCAAGATTCTATCTCACCACAGAGCTTCATCGTTCTCGCTACATCTATACGTTTGCTTGAAGTGGATTGCCAAATCCACGTCGGTGAAGTGTATTCTTACCCTCAGCGGGGATCTGACGATCCCCTCGAAGCGAGAAGGAGAAGTCCTGATCTCACCACCATTTGCTCTCGGTGATGACGACGCCCCACTCCTCCAGGAGTTCAACCACCTGTTCCCATTTATCGTCCCGGACCACGGCGAGGCCCTCACCTTTCTCCAGAGGGCACAGCCAACGGGAGAGGCGGCGGTCGGATTTTCGAAGCTCGCGCAGGACCTTCGGGCTCTCCACGCGTAGAAGACGCACGTGGGCTGTCTGCGCTTCCCCATAGTGACCGCTCCAGGCCTTCAATCGCTTCTCCCACACCTCGGGCAGGGGAGCACCCGTCATCCGCTCCAGAAGGGACACGATCTCCGGTGCCTCAAGGCCGGCGGTCACGGCACCCCTCACGCTTTCCGGTGTAAGTGCCCATCCCTCGTCTCGCTCCTCGGCGATGCGGCGGACGGTGCCCGTCACATACAGGCTGGGCAGCGCGTGGCGGGAGCGAAGCTGCTCTTCCTCCCAGCAGAGGCTCTTGGGTAAATCAGCCTCGGGACCTCGCGAGAAAGCCGGGAGGATCTCCAGGGCTTCCAGACGTTTCTCGACGCGATGGGCATCGTCGCTGTGGACCCAGGCAGTGCGATCGTCCACCTGATGGAGCCAATTCTTTAACTCCGAATCCTCCAGCAGGTCATCGAGCATCTCGGAGGTATCCGTCTGGAAGATGAGTACGTCCTGCCGGATGACGATGCGCTCGTGTTGCGATCCCCACTCTTGCAGGGTACGCGAGACATTCTGGGGAACAGGTTGTCCCGTTACCTCCTCCAGGAATCCCAGTATGTCGCGGACCGTCTGGCCACTCTGTAGCGCGGGATAGACGCTGTCGCGGGTGATGCGATAGCTCACAGCGGCTGGCTGGATCTTCTCACGTTTGGCGATCTCTTCGATACGGATCAAGGTCGCTATCGCGACGGGCCCCAGAGCCAGCACCTGGAAATCGGGTTGTACGATGATCTGACCTGGCTGTGTGGGTGGCTCTTCGTAGGGCTGATGGGTGAGCGCGGCATGGGCGGGGGGCGAGAGGCGCAGAAGTTGAGGTGCCCTCGCCCGGCCTCTATAACCCAGCACGATGACCCCCAGCCAGACCAACGAATCGAGGAGCTGCAATACCGCCTGCGTTTCCAGTTTCTGCAGGTTTTGCTCCAGGCCTACTTTTTTCTCCTGATGAGTTCCATCCCAGCTGTACCAACTCAAACGCCGGTATAGATCGTCGACCAGGTTCACGGGGAACAGGAAATCCCCCCAGCGTCCGTGGTTGAGAAGGGAGAGGAAGGTGTCAAAGGGGAACCAGGTCAAATCGGTTAATCGGTTGAGCAAGGTCAGGATCTCGCGGTAGAGATGGTAAGGTGGGTGAGGGACAGGGGCCTGATAGCCGTAGTAGCCCTGGGAAATCAGTGGCTCCAGATCCAGATCCAGCTGGGTCTCAACGGAGGGGAAGTCCAGCAGAA
>JBNGDR010000113.1:0-6919 GCA_049975685.1 Anaerolineae bacterium | reverse complement strand
GCGGGTAGAATTTCGATAAGCAGCTCCGCTCCCAGCTGAGCCAGTCTTTCCTCCAGCTCTCCAGCCGTCTCCATGGGACCAATAGAGACTTTGCTTTGCGCCACAATGGGACCTGTATCCAGTCCTTCGTCCATCTTCATCACGGTGACGCCAGTTATGGGATCACCCGCCAGGATAGCGGCCTGTACAGGCGCGGCACCACGCCAGCGCGGCAATAACGAAGGATGGATATTCAACACGCCGCAGCGTGGGATATCCAGCACTGACCCGGGCAGGATCTGACCAAAGGCCGCCACAACAATGAGATCGGGCGACCAACTGCGTACCTTCTCCACCGCCTCTAGATTCCGCAACCGCTTCGGTTGGTAGACAGGAATCCCCTCGGCTAGAGCGAGTTGTTTAACTGGCGGCATCTCCAATTGCCGCCCTCGCCCAGCCGGACGATCAGGCTGCGTCACCACCCCGACGACAGGATAATTCGTGCAGAGCAATTCCAGCGTCGGGAGGGCGAACTCCGGTGTTCCCATGAAAACAATTCGCGATTCCACGATTGTTATTCTATCATAAGGTGGGCAAGGGAGCAAACCGCTGATGACAGGGATAGGTGACTTCCCAGCATCCTGAGAAGTAACTCCGTCCCCCAAATATCAAATCACAAGTTTTATGGTATCATATACCGTAATCATGAGGACTCTCTGGCTATGGTGACAATAAAAGCATGCAACCAGCTTTCTGATCAGCTTATCCAGCTCTGTTGTCGTAGCAGGCACTTGCCCTGGAGAGCAAAACTCAGAGAGGTTTTGAGTCTTTTCGCAGAGATGGCGCACAGCCCCCACGCCCTCCTGCTTCTGTTGAGCGAGGATGGGGCCCCCTTAACTTGCATCGAAAACAACGATGTCGCCTCCTCTGGACACTGTGAAAGCTGGCAAGCGCTCTCACCGGAAGACATCGCCGAATTTTCGAGACCAGCGACGAACCCACATGATCTACCCGATCTGGACGATCAAGGGTGGGTTATCACTGTACCCATGGAGGAAGAACAACCCGTAGCGCTTTTGGTCTTCGAGGATCTCAAAGATCTCCCGGCAGCTCTACCTTGGGCAGAGAGTCTGGCCATCGCTACCCCCATCATTCAAAACGCGCGTCTCGAACGCCAGAAGGAGATAGCTGAGGGAAATACGCTCCTTGCAGACTCTGAGCGATTACGCCGCAGCCGAATTATATCGGGCACCTTGCAATTCATGGGCAATCTTGGAGACCTAGACGCTACCTTGCAGGCGCTCCTTGAAACCCTCCAGGAAGTGCTCGACATCGATAACCTGGGGCTCATCTACCAAAGGGATAGCGAGAGAGAGAATGATTATCATAGGTTGGGCCATGAGGTCTGCACCGAATTCCTGATACGATTCTACCGTAGACAGGATAATCCTGCATTCGGAGTTCATGACACCCGCCTCCAGATGGTGGATGCTTGGGACGGCCCTTACGAACTCGCTGAGATCGCCCGACGTGGTGAGTTTCACACAGTGATCACTCTCCCACTTCACGTACCAGGGCTCACAGTGGGTGCCCTGTTAATATCTCGCAATGAGGTACGCCCGTTCAACGAAGAGGAAATCGTGCAAGCTACCTTGCTCGCCAATCAGGCCGCCCTGGCCCTGCATAACGCCGATCTCTTCCAACAGGAGCGGGAACAGCGAGAGATGGCCGAAGCCCTGGCGCAGGCAGCTGGCGCCCTCACTCGCAGCCTGGATCTCGAAGAAATTCTGGACCAGATCCTTGAGCAGCTGGAACGTGTAGTTCCTCACACAGCAAGCAACGTCCTCCTCATTGAGAGCGAAGAAGAGGTGCGCCCCGTCCGCTGGCGGGGATATGCAAACTTCGGGCTTGAAGAGCACTTCAGCTCGGTGCGCCTCTCCCCGAACCTGCCCAATATACAGCATATGATAAAGAGACGCCGCCCCGTGATCATCCGCGACACCGCTAACTCTAGCCAGTGGAAACGCAGCGAGGAGTTCGCCGGTATTCGCTCCTATGCGGGTGCTCCCATCGTCGTGAATAACGAGGTGATCGGCTTCGTCAGCGTTGACGGTGACCAGGTAGATTACTTCGATGAGCGTGATGCGCAGCGTCTGGCAGCCTTCGCCGACTACGCGGCACTCGCCCTCCAGAATGCGCGTTTCTTCCAGCAGAGCCAGCAACGTCAATTCTATCTCGAAGGGCTCAACAGTGTCATCGCTGCTATCAACAGCGTCACGGATCTTGATACCATCCTCCGCACGGGACTTAGTTCAGCGCTGGAAATTTCAGAGATGGACCGAGGAGGCATCTATATCTGGGATCGGCACAAGGATCTACTACAGCTACGTGTCCACCAAGGCCTCTCGGATGAGGGAATAACACCCATAAAGACCTGCGTTCCGGGTGAGGGAATCGTCGGACGCGCCTTCAAGCGACAACAAACCATCGTGAAACGGGAGAATAAAGGGAATAAAACCGATCTCCCCGACGTACTCGTTAATGCAAGCAACCTCCAGATAAGTATCCCGCTTACCGCCGAAGGGCAATCCATCGGTGTTCTGAGTATGAGCCGGCGTCATGGGGGCGAGTTATCGCAGGATGCAACCAATCTGTTGCGGGCCATCGCTGACCAGCTGGCATTGGCGGTACAGCGGGGACAGCTGGCGCGAACACTGCGCGAGCAGATCAACTCTCTGCACCATCTCTACGAGATGAGCGCCGCCCTCCTGGGACAGCTGGGTACCTCGGGCGTGATCTTCGTCCTCCTCCGCACCCTTCAGGACGTTGTACCAGAAGCGCTGATCACAACCTTCTACGCGTGGCAGGATGAGACGTGGAGGCGTACCAAGGCTTATCTACGCAACGATCGGCATCTGGATCGAGCCGCCTGGCAGCAAGAGGATCTTTCTGCGAGCGAATACCAAATCCTGGAAAGGTGCCGCAGCACGCAAGCCCGAGTCGATATTGAGGAAACAGATAATGCTCTGCTTCAGAATCTGGGCGAGTCACTGCACACCGACATAGGCCAGGCCCTATACTATCCGCTCTTCATGCCCACCAGTGAGTTCTTCGGGGTCATTGGATTAGCCCTCAAAGATGGAGGACCGTTATCCCCCCAGAAAGCGGCTCTGGTGCAAGCCATCATCCAGCAGGGGACCGCGGCACTGGCGCGGATGAGCCTCTACGAGACAACTCGCGAGGAAGAGAGTCGTCTACGCGCCATCCTGGAGTCCTCCCAGGATGGAATATTCCTTGTGGGTGAGGATCAGAAGATCCGCTATGTGAACGAGCAAGCGCTGCATATGCTGCATATATCAGGTACGCCCGGGGGATGGGAGGGCCAAACCTTTCCCAATGCCATCCTCGCCATCCGCAAGGAGGCGCGTGATCTGGCTCATATTCTTCTAGAAAAGATGCAACAAGCTGGCTCCCCTCCCTTCACCACTAGCGTCGAACCAAATCTAAATTTTGAGACCCGTCGAGGGAGAACCCTGACCCTGCACCATTGGCCCGTCTACGCCCAACAACACCAGTTGCTAGGTGACCTATTCCTCTTTCGGGACGTGACGGAACAGATAGCAGTGGAACGCATGCGTGATGATCTGTTGCACATGCTGGTCCACGATTTACGAAATCCCATCGCTGTTATCATTAACGCTCTCCAGATTGCCCAAGATCCCCATATGCACGACATCGTGCAAGAAGCCAGTACGCTGGCTCTCGGTAACGCCGAGCAGATCCTCACGCTCATCAACGCCATCCTTGACATTGGTCGACTGGAATCTGATCGTTTCGAGATTGATCCTCGGCCCACGCGCCTCCAGCCCCTGCTGCATCCCTTGCGCCAGCACATCGCGCTCAGTGCAAAGAAGGTCACGTTGGAGACTCAGCTGCCTGAGGATCTACCCTATGTACTCATTGACCCTATCATCGTGGAGCGAGTCTTCCGCAATCTCATCGATAACGCCCTCAAATTCGTACCTGAGACACAGGGAATTATCCGGATCTCCAGTCAATCTCACGGCGACCACATCACGGTCGAGGTTTACAATAATGGCCCCAGCATCCCACCAGAGATGAAAATAAAACTCTTCGAGAAGTTCGCCAAGGGAAGGTATCGGGGCCAGGGCTACGGGCTGGGGCTGGCCTTTTGTCGCCTGGCCATTGAGGCCCACAATGGAAAGATCTGGACTGAGAATCGTCCTGGCGGCGTATCTTTCTACTTCACCTTACCTACGACGGATTGGATGCTCTCCCTCACGTAGCAAGTCCTCTCCAAATACGTCCCAACTCTACACCCAATTGAAGCGAGACAACATCCATTACGTTTATACCCCGGAAGGGTGAAGCACGCCACTTGCTCCATACTCTCTACCTGTTACCATAACAGGCACCCTGGTTTATGACTCAATAAGGAGCTGTTATCAAGATGCATACCGAAACATACATCCAACTTGAAGACCAATACAACGCCCACAACTACCATCCGTTGAACGTGATCCTGACACGAGGCGAGGGTGTCTGGGTATGGGACGTTGAAGGCAATCGATATCTAGATTGCCTCAGTGCCTATTCGGCCCTCAACCAAGGTCACCGACATCCCCGCATCCTGAGGGCCATGGTGGAACAAGCCCAGAAAATCACGCTGACCTCTCGCGCCTTCCGCAATGAGCAATTGCCCCTGCTGGCGAAGGAGTTATGCGAAACGACTGGCTACGGGATGATGCTCCCCATGAACTCGGGGGCGGAAGCCGTTGAGACGGCGCTCAAAGCCGCTCGCCTGTGGGGTTACAAAGTAAAAGGCATCCCCGACGACGAAGCGGAGATCGTAACCTGCAACTGCAACTTCCACGGACGCACTATCACCCTCATTACCTTCTCCAGCGAGCCCCTCTATAAGGCAAATTTCGGCCCCTTCACACCGGGTTTTGTCACCGTCACCTACGGCGACGCTGAAGATCTCGAAGCAGCCATCACCCCAAAGACCACAGCCGTGCTATTGGAACCCATCCAGGGCGAGGCTGGCGTCATCGTCCCTCCAGAAGGATATCTGCGGCAGGCGCGCGAGATCTGCGACCGCCACAATGTCCTGCTCATCGCAGACGAGATCCAGACGGGGTTAGGGCGGACAGGCCAACTCTTCGCCTGTGATTGGGAGGAGGTCGAACCCGATCTCATCACCATCGGCAAAGCGCTTTCAGGCGGGATGATGCCCGTCTCTGCTGTTGTGGGCCATCGTGAGGTGCTGGATCTTTTTGAACCCGGAAGTCATGGCTCCACCTTCGGCGGCAATCCGCTGGGATGTGCCGTGGCACGTGAGGCCCTGCGTGTCATCGTTGAGGAGGAGCTTCCACGGCGCGCCCGCGAGCTGGGCAACTACTTCATGGAGGCACTACGAGCCACCGAGAGCCCGTACGTGGCCGAGATCCGAGGCCGGGGTCTGCTCATCGGCGTGGAACTTAAGCCCGAGGCTGGCGGGGCTCGTCCCTTCTGCGAAGCCCTCAAGGAGCGAGGCATCCTCGCAAAAGAGACCCACGGCAACGTTATCCGCTTTGCGCCGCCTCTTGTCATCAGGAGAGAAGAGCTGGATTGGGCGCTCGGGGAGATCAAGGCCGTCCTCAATCCATGAGTTCCCCACCCATCAAAGCGCCCCCGATTATCCTATCGGGGGCGCTTTGGCTTTCCGTGTTTAACGCAAGATTATCCCTACAGCTGATTGAGGAAGTCTATAACTAACCTGGGCGTAATCTCAGCCTCGATCCATGCAGCGGCGAGCAACAACGGCAATACCACGGCGACGAAGAGCTTAACGAAGCGCCCCAGCTCCCGTATCATCCCCTTCACGCCACCGCCATCCTCAGGAGGACGAAGGATGATGACACCAATACGAAACGCCTGGGCCGTCGCTAATATTGCAGCAGGTAGCTCAAGAAAACCATGAGGCAAGACGAAGGTTGCCAGGAAAGCGCCGGGATCGATGCCGAATTTGGGGATCTGCAAGGTGAAATAGGCGATGAGAGCCAAGGGCAGCATCAACAGCAGGACGGCAATAGTACCTAGAGAGAACATTCCCAGTAAAGCGGCGAAGAATAGTGCGCGCGTGTTATGAGCGAGGATAGTCCACGTCGACAGAGATGAGAGAATACCAGAGGTCTCTATCGCCTGATCAAAGGCCTCCATATCCAACATCTCCGGCAGGTTGGCCAGCTCGGGTGGGAGGGCGAAATTGGTTGATCCCCACACGCCCAACCATAGGGCACCGCCGAAAACCACCAACACCGTCACGACAATTTCAGGTACCAGAGAACGTAACATCTGCGGGATCTCCACCCGGTACAGCGTCTTCAGCCCTTGCCCAGGCCAGAGTGCCTGCCAGAAGGTGCGTAATCCACCGACAAAGTCGATCTGATCGATAGCCCGGCCCAGGAGATGTTCTCGATCAAAGACCCGTACCCCCATGCGGACCAAAATCACGTCAGTGATTACCAGGAAGAGCACCACGTACCATAGGCCGGCATAATCGCCCACGAAGAGCAAGCTCGCTTCGGCCTGAAGTAGAAAGGCCACAGGAATAATGATGAAGCTGGCCACCAGATTCGCGGCGCGCGTCGTCGTCGCTTGCGAGGAAACGACGACTGCCGCACTCACCATGACGAAAGCCTGAGCCGTCGCCAATATAACGGCCAACAAGAAGAGGGTCGGATTTGGTGTCCAACCGACGCTCAACCGTAGCAATACCGTATAGAAACCGATGGCAACGTAAGACGCCACCGTAGGTACAAAGGTAGAGGCGAACAGTTTCCCCAGGTAAAGCTGCATATCGGTCAGTGGTGTGGAAAGCAGAGGTTCCAAACTACGTCGCTCTTTTTCCCCCACAAAAGCTTCAAGGGCAATGACC
>JBNGDR010000112.1:0-6966 GCA_049975685.1 Anaerolineae bacterium | reverse complement strand
TGAGGATCTCTGGGGTGATGCTCCCTTCTGGATCATCGGGGATGCTCAAAGCGATCGTGTTATTGAGGAGCGTGGCTTGCTCCCTCTGGCTATGGCGACGGACATGCGCCAGACCTTGTTGGCACCCCTGGAAGCTGGCGGCCAGCTCGTAGGGCTTATTCAGGTCTCGAATCCCCGGGGTCGCCAGCCCTTCGACGACACCGACGGACGCCTCCTGACAATGTTGACGGCTCAGCTCTCCGGCATGGTGCGCATCTCTCAGCTGCTGGAGAATATGGAAAACCGGACCCAGCAGATGGGGTCGTTGGTGTCCGTGGCGACGGCTATCGGGGCTTCCCTTGATCTCGAATCTGTTCTGGATACTATCGTTGAAGCCGCATCGGAGGTATTGGGAGCCCAGCGGACCGGTATCTTTGTGCTGGACGCAGCGAATAACGTTCTCAATCTTGTAGCAGCCCAGGGTGTCTCTGACCGCTACCGTCGTCTGTCGCAGGCCGTTCCCATCCTACTACATGGACGCTCACACGCGGTGGCGGCCAATGAGACGGTCATCGCCGAGGATGTGCTGGCCGAAGCAGAGTTCGCGGAGGTAGCCCCGCTGGCCGGCTCGGAGGGTTTCCGAGCCTTCGCCGATGTCCCGCTGCGGCGCGGGGAACAACCTGTGGGTTTGCTCACCGTACAGTTCACCGAGCCTCATTACTTCGATGAGGATGAGGAGAATTTACTCCACATTCTGGCCGAGCAGGCGGCCGTGGCCATCGAGAATGCCCGCCTCTATGAGCAGACGGGTGAGGAGCTTCACCTGCGGATTGAATCCCTGGAGGCGTTACAGCGGGTCACACGGGAGATTACCCTCACGCTGGATCTCGACCGCATTCTGGCTCTGGTGCTGAGCGAGGCCGTCCACTTCCGCGAGGTGGATGCAGGCTTTGTCCTCTTCTGGCACGAATCCGGGGCGCCGGAGCTGCGAGGATTCAGCGGTTACAGTGAGGAGGAGATAGCCGACCTCCGTGATCTGCTGAACGATCCGGAGAAGCGGCACCTCCTTCGGGATTTTCTGGCGCAGCCGGAGATGCGCTATTTTGAGGACCTTGCCGAGTATGGCGGCGTGTCCCTGCCGCTTCCCCAGGCTTGTTCTCTGATCCTTGCGCCCGTTCTCTACCAGGAGCGGCTGACGGCGACCATCGTTATCCAGAACCGCCAGCCCCGGGCCTTCTCCCCCGCGACCCTGGAATTTGTGGAGGGGCTGGCTGCTCAGACCTCCATCGCCGTGGGCAATGCAGAGCGTTATCAGGATCAGATGGAGCGGGGAGAGTTGATGCGCAAGCGTGCAGAGCAGGCGCGGCTCTTCCTGGAGGTCTCCCGGACCATGCGCTCCGATCGTCCTCTGGACGATATTTTGCTGGATATGGCTTACGCTACCCAGGAGGCCAGCGGCTTCGAGATCGTCATGATCAGCATACTCCAAGGGGGAATGACCCAGCGGGCAGCAGCAGCAGGTGTGCCCCTGACGGAGTTTGAGCGCATGAAGGAGGTGCGCCAGCCCTGGGCTCGTATTTCGAGCCTCATGCGAGATGAGTTCCGTCTGGGGCAGTGTTACTATATTCCGGCGGAGCGGCAACACATCTGGCGGGGTGATCTGGACGTCTTCGAGGAGCGTATCTCCCAAGAGGAACGTAGACCGGGTATGTGGCATCCTCAGGATCTCCTGATCGTACCTCTTCAGACGACGCAGGGCGATTACCTGGGTTATATGTCGGTCGATCGACCCCTCGATGAGCGCGCTCCCACGCGGATCTCGGTGGAGATCTTGGAGCTCTTCGCGGCCCAGATCGCCCTGGCCATCGAGAACAGCCGGTTGGTGGAAAACCTGCGGCTCCAGCTGAACACGCTCACACTTTTCAACGAGCTGAACCGCTCCATCACGACCAAGCTCGATCTGTCGTTGGTGCTTAACACGGTGGTGCAAGCCGTAACGAACCTCCTTGACTACGATTACGCCACTATTTTCTTGCAGGAGCGAGAGAGTGGGCGCTTCGTGCCTCTGGCGTCCTCCGGATACGCCGTAGAGTTGTTGACCGATATCTCCTTCGCCAGGGGGGAAGGGCTGGTCGGCTCCGTCATCCAGTCAGGTATGCCGTTGGTGCTTGAGGATGCCCAGAGTGACCGGCGTTTCATGCCGGGACCCGTCGAGATCGGTTCCTCCGTTCTGGTTCCGTTGACGGCGGAGGGGCATCCGGTGGGGGTCTTGGCCGCCGATCGTAAGGAGACTGGAGATTTCATGCCCACCGAGGTGGCAACCTTGACGGCGGTTGCGGATCAGGTCTCGGTAGCAGTGGAAAATGCACGTCTCTTCGAAGAGGTCAAGCGTTTCTCCGTCGAGATGGAGCAGCGCGTCGAGGAGCGTACAGAGGAGCTGGCGGATGCGTTGGACGAACTCCGCGATGAGCAGGATCGCACGGAGCTGCTCTACCGGATCGCCTCGGAGCTGGTTGCCAGCCTCGACATTGATCGCGTGCTCAACAAGGCACTCGCGCTGCTGCGCAATGCTGTCGACGCGGCGCGCGGCTCCGTCCTCCTGCTGGATAACGACACGGGTTATCTTTACTACCGGGCCGCTATCGGTGCCGAATGGTCTGTGCCGCCGGGTGGGACGCGCTCCAAACTCAGCCGTGATGAGGGCCTCGTTGGTTGGGTTATGAAACGTCGCAGATCGGTCGTGATCTCCGATGTCTACGAGGATGACCGCTGGGTGGCCCGTGAGGACGATGCGACACGCTCGGTGTTGGCGGTGCCGGTCCTGGGGGGCGAAGGTCAGGCCAACGGGGCTATCTTCCTGCACGCTTATACCGCCGACGCCTTCAGCGAAGATGATCGCCGTCTGGTGGAGGCCGCCGCCATCCAGCTGGGCAATGCTCTCAATAACGCGGAGCTCTATCGGCTCATCCGGGAGCAGACGGAGCGTCTGGGTACCATGTTGCGCGCGCAGCAGATCGAGGCGGTGAAGAGTGAGGCCATCCTGGAGGGCATTGCCGACGGCGTCATGGTAGCCGACGCCAATGGTCGGATCACCCTCTTCAACGCAGCAGCGGAGCGCATCCTCTCGATTTCCCGCTCCCAGGCCACCGGGCGTATGGTGGACGAGATGCTGGGGCTTTACGGTTTGAAGGCGCAGGAGTGGTTGACCGAGGTTCGAAAATGGCAGAAGAATCCAGCCTCCTATGAAACCGGCGATTTCCTCGCGGAGCGGCTGGAGTTGGAGAAACGGGTGGTTAGTGTGCACCTTTCGCCTGTGATCTCCCAATCTCACGAATTTCTGGGCATGGTCTCCGTCTTCCGGGACGTTACGGCCGAGGTGGAGGCGGACAGGGCCAAGAGCGATTTTGTTTCCACCGTCTCCCACGAGCTGAGGACGCCGATGACAGCCATCAAGGGCTACGTCGATCTGCTGTTGATGGGTACCACGGGCGATCTCACCAAGATGCAGGCACAATTTCTGGAGGTGGTCAGGACCAACGCCGATCGGTTGACCGCACTGGTGAACGACCTTCTCGATCTCTCGCGCATTGAGACGGGCAAGATTGTCCTCAATCCTCGACCTCTGGACATGGGTAACGTTATTGAGCAGGCTGTGATGACCATCGCTCCGAAGGCCAGGGAGAAAGGATTGGTTGCCCGCGATGTGGTACCCGATGGGTTGCCCAAAGTCTACGGCGACCCCGATCGAGTTTTCCAGATCCTGACCAATCTGTTGGGGAACGCTTTCAAGTACACCCCCATCGGCGGGGAGATCTCCGTCCATGCCTACATCCGGGATGCAATGATGCACGTTGCCGTCACCGACACGGGCATTGGGATCTCGCGGGAAGATCAGGAGAGCATCTTCGATCGTTTCTTCCGCGTGGATGATCCCCTGGTCCAGGAGGAGTCAGGGACGGGCCTGGGCCTTTCTATCACCGCCTCGTTGGTGAAGATGCAAGGTGGTGAGGTTTTTGTGGAGAGTGAACCGGGTGAGGGGAGCATTTTCACCTTTACGCTGCCTCTGGCAGAAGGGGAGCAGACCGAATCGGTAGGGAGACCGCCAGAGGACTTCGTGCTTATCCGACCGGTGAAAATCCTCGTGGTGGATGATGATGCAGAGGTCGCGGAGCTGCTGCGATTGACCTTGACGGGTGAGGATCGGGAGGTGCTCGTTGCGACAACAGGTGAGGAGGCCCTCCATCTGGCGCGTGAACAACGTCCAGATTTGATCTCGCTGGATATCCGCTTGCCCGATCTCGATGGCTTCGAGCTGCTCCAGCTTCTCAAACGAGAGCCCGAGACCGCCGAGATTCCGGTGATCATTGTCTCTGTTGTTGAGGACGTGCAGCGAGGTCTGGATCTGGGTGCGGTTGATTATCTGACCAAGCCCATCGACGAGGGACGGTTGCGGCAGGTGGTGGATGACGCACTCTCAAATCGTAACCTGGTGTTGGTTGTTGACGATGACTATCAGATTCTGGTCACGATGCGTGAGGCGCTGAGAGCCCAGGGTCTGGGGGTTCGCACGACCGGACGAGGTGCTCGGGCCCTGCAACTGGCCCGGCGACTACGCCCCGCGTTGTTGTTGCTGGATTTGAGTTTGCCCGATCTGGACGGGCACAGGGTTCTCGATAATCTGCGTCAGAATCCCCATACGGGAGATATTCCGGTTATCGTGATGATGGAATCTGAAGGAGATGACAGTGGATCCCTTTCGCAGGGGATAGAGAGGCGCGGTGGATTACGGAGTATATCGAAGCCTTTCTCTCCGCAGCAACTGGCCGAGGAGATTGCCCTCCTGGTCAACGGGAGGGACGCCGACAAGGAGTGAGTCTATGACCAAGATTTTGGTAGCTGAGGATGAGCGAGACATCCGCGAGCTTATCGCTTTTACGTTACGTTTTGCCGGCTTCGACGTGGATCTGGCAATGAACGGTGCGGAAGCTGTGGAGAAGGCACTCCAGACGCGCCCCGATCTCATTTTGATGGACGTGCGTATGCCCAAGATGACGGGCTATGAGGCCTGTGCGGAGTTGAAGAAGACCCCCGAGGTGCGGAGCATTCCTGTGGTTTTCCTCTCTGCCAAGGGGCAGGAAAGTGAGATCCACGAAGGTATGAGTGCCGGGGCAGCAAAGTATATTCTTAAACCTTTTGCGCCAGATGAGTTGATCAAGCAGGTTAAGCAAATTTTGAAGGAACAAGCCGTCACGTAGGTTATGATAAGAGATCTTTCATGAGCGCCATCATTCTTGAGAGCAGCCTGGTACACTACGAGGCCCTCGGTCGCGGGAAGCCCTTGCTCTTCCTGCACGACTGGTTGGGCTCGTGGCGCTATTGGGTGCCTACCATGCTGGAACTCTCATCCTCGTACCGGGCCTACGCCATTGATTTCTGGGGCTTCGGTGACTCGGACAAGGTGAAGCCCCGATATTCGTTGGCCGGGTACGTGGGACAGGTGGCGCTCTTCGTCAACAAGATGGGCATTCCCAGGCTGCCTATCATCGGCCATGGATTGGGCGGTCTGGTGGCGCTGCATTTTGCTGCTGATTTCCCTCATCTGGTGGAACAGTTGATGGTTGTGAATACGCCTCTATCGGGCCGCCAGATCAGTAGATCCCTGAGTGCTTTTGAAGGGGGGAATAATCCCGCGTCACGCATTCTGGGCCGACGTCTCAACGCTTACGAAGAGGTGGCTCTTGAGGCGGAGAAGACGGATGGCACGGCGGTTGCTGCCACGGTTCGCCCCTTCCTCAATGAAGATTTGACGATTCTCCTGGAAGATCTGGAGATGCCTGTGTTGTTGGTCTATGGACGTCAGGGGCAGATCATCGAGCCTCCTGATGATGATGTCCTGGACGACCTGGACTACAATGCTTACGCTTTCATAATGGAGGATTGTCAGCACTATCCCATGTTGGAGGAGACGCCGAAGTTCAACCGACTGGTGTTGGATTTCCTCATTCAGAAGGATAATTGGGACGCTATCCAGGTCAAGCAGGCGTGGCGGCGCCGCATGCGCTGATGCGGTGGTGACATGTCCATGACCTCCTGTGAACGGTGAAGCGAGATGACAACAAAAAGAGGGGCTGGTGAAGCAGATCCCATCGCGGTGGGTACAACGCTCCGAGTATTGGTGCTCCTTGCTTTCCTGGCGGCGTTGGGTGTGCCCACGGGCTTGTTGCCCATCATCTCGGCGGCCGCGCCGACCGGCACGAGCGGAGAGGGCGTGCCAGCCGAAGGCCCTCAGGTCCGCGTCTTTCCCCTCAGCGGTCCCACGCCTACGCCCACACCGGTGGTACTTACGCCGACCCCTCACGTTCCCAGGGTAGGGATCATTGCGGGGCATTCGGGCAGTGATCCGGGCGCCGTCTGTCCTGACGGTTTACAGGAGGTAGAGGTCAACCTATCTATTGCGGAACAGGTAGTAGAGATCCTGAGGCGCTATGGCTGGGAGGTGGATCTCCTGGAAGAGTTTGACGTTCGACTGAACGGGTACCAGGCCGATGCATTACTCTCTATCCACGCTGATTCCTGCAACTATCCCGATAAATCGGGTTTCAAGATGGCGCGTGCGGAGTCGAGCTACATTCCCGTCGACGAGGATCGGCTGGTGAACTGCGTCAGCCGCTATTATCAGGCACGTACAGGGCTGAACTTCGATGCTAACACCATCACCTACGATATGACGCGCTACCATGCCTATTACGAGATCGACGGCAATACGCCAGCGGCTATTATCGAGGTTGGGTTCCTGCTGGAGGATCGCGATCTATTGACCCGGCGTTCTCATCTCGTGGCTCAAGGCATTGCCGAGGGCCTCTATTGCTTCATCGAAGGCGAAGAGTAGCTCCGAGTCCGACCCTTTGTTTGAAGAGTCTCCTTGTGCTCTTCTCAATTTACGATACACTAAGAGTGTACCCCCTTCATTATCACTAACTCGAAAAA
>JBNGDR010000111.1:0-6979 GCA_049975685.1 Anaerolineae bacterium | reverse complement strand
GATGTCCGCTTTCCGCGACCTGTCCGGCGATGCCCTCACCAAGGCGCAACTTACACGTCCTATGCCGCTCCGGCAGACCCCGGTAGGAGGCGTGAAAGTGCAGCTGCGCGCTTGAATCATCCACAAGCATGATCCCGAAATTGTCGGGATAAAGGGAGCGTCCTATGAGCTCCGTCGCTCTCTCGATGATGATATCCTCATCGGTGGCTTCCGCGCAGGCAGTGGCTACGTTGTGCAACAATCGTAGCTCCTCCAGTTGGCGCTGAGCGGCTTCAAAGAGTTCAGCGTTGCGGATGGCGATGGCGGCTTGATCGCCGAGCAGTGCCAGCGTTCGCAGCTCGTTCTCATCGAAATAGTGGGGTTGGTGGAAGGCGACATTCATGACCCCGGTGATCTTCTCACCGAGTTTGAGAGGCAAGCCCACAATGGCACCATCCCAGGGTGTATCTACGAAGAGCGGGTGGGACTTCATGTTATGCACGACCACTCGCTTGCCCGTGCGTGCCACACGATAGGTCAAGCCATCGGAACGGGGTTCGGCGAAGAGTCCCGTCCTTCCCCCCTCTGACCAGAGCCCTGCACCGAAGCTGAGTTTCTCGCCGTCGTAGAGGAAGATGTGGGCGTTGTCAGCGTCGATGATCTTGAGGCTGTGCTCCAGGATAGCTTGGAGAACGGGCTCAAGCTCTAGACTGGAGGTTACCTGGAGGCTTGCCTGGCGGATAGCTTCAAGTTCGGCTTTCCGCTCCCGTTCAGCCCGAAGGAGACGAGTGTTCTCCAGGGCTGCAGCAGCGTGGGAAGCCAGCATCTCAAGGAGGCGTTGGTCCTCGATGGTGTGAGCGCGAGGTTCGTAACTCTGTGCGGAGAGCATACCGAAGACCTTGCCACCCAGCTTCAGAGGGACTGCCAGGATCGAGTGCACAGGATCTGGATCGCCAAAATGTACCGGATCGAGGCTCTCGTTCTCATCAATTTCGGGTACGAGGAGGGGTTTACCTGTGGAGATAACCTGTCCGCTGATTCCCCGATCTGATGGGATTTGTTCGGGCGCGTGGCGACCGCTGCGGTCGACGATATAGACCAGGTTGATGCTCTCCTCCGTCTTGTTAAGGAGGGAGATGACGAAGGCCTCGCTTGCCATGAGCTGGGAAGCGGCTTCATGGATGGCAACGTAGACCTGCTCTGGGTCAACACTGGCGGTGACGAACTCCTGGCTCGTACGATGCAGAATGGCCATGCGTTGGTTGGCTTCCAGAGCCGAGCGATAGAGACGGGCATTCTCCAGGGCGACAGCAACCTGGTTGGCGACAGATTCCAGGAAGCGTCGTTGGGTCATGCTGAAGGCGTTGGGATGGGCGGACTGCACGGAGATGGCACCGATGAGACGATCGTGAGCAATGAGTGGCACACCGAACCATGTTCGGGTTTTGCCCACATACCTGGGTGTTAGGGGGAGGGTATCCTGTTCCATGTCGGCAAGATAGAGGCTCTCACGTGAGCGCATCACCCAGCCACTGAGGCCGCTCTTCTTCAGTGGAATATGCAGATCAACGAAGTCAGGTACGCTCTTGCCCCCCTCGATGGCAAGGACAATGCTTACTTCATCGAGCTCGGCGTCGTAGAGGGCGGCAGCAAAGAAGTCCGGATTCAGCAACTGTTGGATTTGATCGTAGAGACGGCGCAACATCAGATCCGGTTCCAGTTGGCTGGTTGTCGCGAGGGCGGTCTCGTAGAGGCCCGTTAACTCTCGCCTCTGTTCCTGTTGGGCTTCGAAGAGACGAGCGTTCTGTACGGCCACAGCGACCTGGGCGGCCAGGATCTCCAGGGTGGCGGCATCGTTCTCGGTAAGGCCGTAGGGTTCATCGCTCTTCACGTCGAGGACGCCGATGATCTCCCCCTTTGCTTTGAGAGGAACGGCCAGCTCGGCGCGCACGTGGGGCAATGGTGGATAGTCGACGTAATCCTCAGATTCACGAACGTCGGGTACGAGGAGGCTCGTTCCCGTTAAAGCGGCCTTGCCGGTGATCCCCTGGGTTGTTTTCAGACTATATCTTGCCCGGACGGAGTGTTGTGGATTGGTATAGCCGCCATACCCGGCACGAAACTTCAGTATGTTATCTTCAAGGAGCGCGATCTCGGCATTGTAGAGATCTAACGAGTCAACGATGAGACGTACAATGGCTGGCAGGAGGTCATCTAGACTCAGAATGGAGGTAATCTGATGCCCCAGATTGTAGATAGTCGCCATCTGCTGGGCTTTTCGCTGAGATTCTCGCGTGCGCCGCAAGCGGTCAATGGCGGTAGCCAACTGCCCGGCGAAGGTTGTAAGCAGCTGTTCGTCAGCGGTGCTGAAAGCGTTAACTTGAGAGCTCTCGGTGTTGATGACGCCGAGGATCTCTCCTCCGATCTGGATGGGGACACAGAGTTCGGAGCGGGTTCGAAGATCGAACTCGACGTAGTGGTGACTTCGTTGTGCATTGGTAACGCAGATAGACTTTCCTTCGGCGGCCACGGTGCCGGTGATCCCCTTTCCCAGGGGCACCACGCCCATCCTTTCCATCTCTCCACTGAAACGATAGGAGGGGTGGGGGCGCAGGTGTTTTCTATCGGGTTCGAGAAGAAGAATACCAAAATTGTCGGGATAGAGTGTCTCACCGATAATCTGTGTGGCGCGTTCAAGGAGTGCATCCTCATCCGCCGCCTCCGTCCCGGCGACAGCCACGGCATGCAGGACCGAGAGCTCGGTCAACTGGCGGCGCAGAGTGGTGTCGGCCTGCCGAAGATTATCCACTCTTTCTTCAAGGGTGCTGAGCTGTCCGCCTAGACGAAAGACTCTTCCGGCTATATCCATGATGACCAGCATGGTGAGAATGAAGACCAGATGAGATTCCCATGCAGTGTCGAGGGGATAGCGGGGAAAGGGTGGTGAGACGTTGATCAGCCAGGTCCAGAGAAGATGGATGAGTGCGGTTCCGATCCAGATATACCAGCGATGAGGAAAGGCAATGGTTCCAATAACCAGCATGATGAGTATGCCGCTTATAAGGTTCTGGAGGGTAGGACCTTGCCAGAGCAACTCTGCGCTGCCGTAGGCGATGAGGGCATTGGCAAGGAGCCAGTATCCTGCCTTCTCCAGTTCTCCTCGTTCGATGGCTGCACGTCCCAGCCCAAGACAACTCAGGGAGACGAGGAGCACACCAAGTGAAGCCAGAGCCTGCCACGGTTGTTCTCTTGCGTAGATGACCCCCACCGCGAGGGCCGTGAGGAGCACGCCCAGCAGCAGGCCTCGACTCAGGCGGTGGAGATTGTCAGCGTGCCGTGAAGAGGGTATTTGATCAGGGGCGCGTGACTCTTCCGTTGATGCGGAGAGTGTATTGGTGGCTGATACATATTCCCGATCCGACATGGGCTCCTCCACAACACAGGGGTCGCGGCTGTTGACAGGTCTCCCACCCCTTTTCTCGTCGGGGACGGCAATGTAAGAGATGGAGTGCGACTAACTGGTTTATATCCTGAAGTATACCACGTTGGATGGTAAATGCGAGAACAGAAGTGTGCGACCCAGGTGCGATGGGTGCAGATTCGCAGTACATATTTCCCATAGCGGAGGGATTGACTTTTTTGCAAAGCGTATTTATACTGAATCTAGACTGGCGGATAGGCAGTTTCATATGTGACGTCTGTCCTCCGTCAACTTCCGGTCGAGCTTTTACAGTGATCCGGTATACTTCTCTCACCCGTTTCCTTCTTCGGACGTGTAGTTTAAGATACCCCAATAGGGGGAGGAACTTTCATGAAGAAACTTTTTTCCCGCAGAAAAGGTCAGGGACTCGTTGAATATGCCCTCATCCTGGTGCTCATCGCCATCGTCGTTGTGGTGATCCTCAGGTTATTGGGAGGACAGGCGAACCTCGTCTTTGCCCGTATCCTTATTGGGTTACGGTATCCTGGTGATTACCATGGTGAGCCCATTGATGCCAGCCTCGGTACAGTTACGGCTGGTCCAGGGTTTGACGGCCCAACGGTAACTGCATCCGTGAGCTTGCCACCCGGTGTTTCCGCCTCCACCTGCGTACAGATAAGTGTAAGTGGAGGAGAGAGTACCTTGCACTGTGGCTCTGATCATACTATGACCTTGGAGGGGCCGGGCAGTGGCAGTGTTACGGTCTGTCTCGTGGGTGTTGAAGGGTACAGTCTGGTCAGTTCGTCCTGTAGTACGGCATCCTATTGAATGTGCTCAGCTGGATCTTGATAGCGGTTCATTAATCCCCCGGTGGAGGTGAGCACACAGGGAGCGTCTGGGCTTCTTGTGTGCTTCCCTCTTTATGATGCTTCACGTAGCTGATCTCCAGAATTCTGAATAGGAGGGTCTGATGACAGATCTAACCTTACGCGATGGCAGTTTCGTCTCCGGTTCTCTTTTTGATAGAAGAGAGTTTCTAATCATCCGGCCCTTTATTCTTGCTGTTCTGTTATGTATACTGTTATGGGCTATGACCTATAGCTCGATAGGCGCGTACGAGGGGATCCACTACGTGGCCCCCACCGGTACGGATAGCGAGCACTGTACCCCACAGAGCCCCTGCCTGACCATCCAGCAGGCCATCTCCAACGCCGTCGCCGGTGATGAGATCCGCGTCGCCGCCGGTACCTATTCGCAGATATTTACTATCAACGACGAGGTACAGGTTGCCTACATTGGGAAGAATGTTACGTTGAAGGGTGGGTTTACGACCTCGAACTGGCTCAGCGCCGACCCGACAGCAAATGCGACCACCATTGACGCGCAGGGAAATGGTCGGGGTATCTACGTGGGTGTGGGTGCCAACCAGGTGGAGATCGACGGCTTCCACGTTCGGAACGGTGCGATTGACGAGGACTACGGCGCCGGGGTTAGGCACACTGCAGGCGAGTTACTCTTGAGGAATTGTCAGATCTACGATAACCACAGTACGGGATCGGGCAGTGTCAGCTCCGGGGGTGGAGTGGCTACGGGTCTCGCCGGTGCCGACACCACGCTTACTCTGCAAGCCAGCGATCTCTATAGTAACAGTGCTTATTCTGCCGGTGGCGCCGTAGCCGTGGTCTCTGGCACGGTCGTCATCGAGGGCAACCACATCTTTGATAATGATGGGACGCGCTATGGAGCGGTGGCCGTCATAGATGGTGACGTTATCCTCAGGAATAACTGGCTGTATGGCAATGACGTGGTCAAGAGCGGTGGCGGGTTGGCGACGCTACAGGGACGGATACAGGTCCTCAATAACACCTTCTTTGAGAACACCGCCGTTGAGAACGGTGGTGGTGTCCTGATTCTGGGGGGCACGGTCGGGATTACCAATACTCTTGTCGTGAGCAACACCGCCGGTGGGAGCGGTGGTGGCCTTCAGGGCGCCGCGACGGTTGATTACACCGATTTCTATGGCAACAGTCCGGCTCAGGACGTTGTGGCTCTAGGGGGAACAGGGAATCGAACTCAGGACCCCCAATTCGTCAATCCCGCTGCCCATGACCTCCATCTTTCCTCTGATTCTCTGGCCATCGACACAGGCACCGATCTCCCCGAAGTCACCGAAGACATTGACGGCAATGGTCGCCCCTTCGGTAGCGACTTTGACCGGGGGGGCGATGAGGTCACCTTTTCTGTGCCTTGTTACGCGCGTCTCAATGCAGGGCAGGTCTACACCTCGGTACAGATGGCCGTAGACGCGAGTACGAGCGCCGGGGATGTGATCAAGGTCGCCGGTTATTGTCAGGAGATTCACACGCATAGTGATATATCCGCTACCCTCTACCTCGATAAAAGTTTGGTAGTGCGGGGTGCATATACCGCCACCGATTGGACGACGCCGCGCTACGGTCCTACCATCCTGGATGCTGCCGGTGCGGGGCACGTGATCTATGCCGAAGGGGCCGGAATCACGCTCACCCTTGAGAGTCTGCACGTTACGGGTGGCTCGGAGGTTTGGGGAACAGGGGTCTACCTTGGCGAAGGCGTTGAAGCGACACTGCGGAACAACGCTATCTATCACAATGATGCATCCATTTATGGCGGCGGCGTCTTTAACCAGGGCACGGCGTATCTATGGCATAACACCATCTACAGTAATACTGCCCAGCAGGGTGGGGGTGTCTACAATGGCGGCACCCTCGTTCTGGAGAATAACGTGGTTGCTTCCAATCGGGTGAGTGGTAGTGGCGGTGGTATCCACGCCACCACCGCAGCCGAAACCTCCCTGGATTACAACGATTTCTATGGCAACTACCCCGATGATTACGGCCCCCTCCTGCCAGGCGAGCACGATCTAGCCATACCGCCGGCATTCGTGGATCCTGACGTTGCCGATTTCCACCTGGATCTCAACTCTCCCCTGGTTAATGCAGCCGATCCCGCCTCGACGGTGGCGACGGACTTCGAGGGCGATGCGCGTCCCCAGGGAGCCACCTCGGACATCGGCGCGGATGAGAGAGTCTACTATGCGGATGTTGCCTTGAGCGATGCGCCCAACAGTCCCTTCACCCGTGTGGACGTGGCGGATCTCCAGGGGCAGATCGTCGTCTTTACCCATACCATAACCAACACCGGGCAGACACCCACGCTGTACGACACCTTTGATGTGGAGACAGAGAACCTCGAAGGTTGGCCCGTGACCCCAGGTACCGTTTCTGGCGTAGAATTGGCCAGCGGTGCGTCCTACACCTTCCAGATCTCGGTCACCGTACCGATAGCGGTAGAGGTCGGTTTCTACAATACCACGCTGGTCACCGTGACCTCGCGGACAAGCGCGGACGCCTTCGATGTGGTGCAGGATGTTATCGCCAATCCGGGCCTTGAGTTGACCCCCGAATATCACGAGAACGCCGACCCCGGTGAGGTGCTGATGCACACTCACACACTGACCAACGCCGGCCCTGCGGGTAACTTCGACGTCGATCTGGTTTCCTCCATGGGCTGGAGTGAGCTTGTCTTCCCCACCGCCCT
>JBNGDR010000110.1:0-6990 GCA_049975685.1 Anaerolineae bacterium | reverse complement strand
TATCTCATCTGGACGGCACCGGCCTTCTATCTGCTGGTGAGCGCCGGACTACGCCTGCTCGCCCGACTCCTCCGTTTAGTACTAATGCTCCCCCTCACATTGCTCACTCTTGCACAGATCGAGGTGCGGGCGCGTGCAAGGGTGGCGGCGTGGCTACAGATCTTCATCGCAATCGTGCTCCTGCTGGATCTGATCGCTTTTGCGGGCGTGAACCTTGGCAAGCAGATCGCCACGCCCATCAAACCGGAGTTCCAGAAGGTGGCAGCCCATCTCCGGCGGCGACGCGAGCCCTCCGACCTGCTCCTCTTCCAGATCCCCTACAACCACATCATGGTCGATTACTACTTAGACCCACCTCTCGACCCCTGGGCGGAGGGTCCCTATACCAATTGGCGGACGCCCGAGGGCACCTACGTGCGAACGCCCGAGGAGGTCGACACACTCATGCGCGACATCGTCCGTGATCACGAGGAGGTGTGGCTCGTCTACTCCGAAGCTACCATGTGGGACGAGCGCCAGCTCGTGAAATCCTGGCTGGACGAACACGCGCAATTACTAGATGAGCAACATTTCCATCTGGTAGACCTCTATCAATATAAAATACCCCATCAGGTAAGCATGCGCGGCCCCGATCCGGACTAAAACAGGCATCGCCCTTGTCTTTTCGCGAAATAAAGGTACAATGCTTGACACAATTACAATATTGGAGCCTAACCTATGCCACTGACATATGACGAAATACACCAGCTGCTTCTGGATCAGGAAGAAGATCTGAAAGATCAGTTGACGACCATCGAGAGCGAAGTTCGCGAGGAAGGGGTTGGTTACAGCAACCACATGGCCGATGCTGGTAGCGACGTCTTTGAACAGGCGCGGAACGTTGGACTGCGCCAGCAGCTCCAACGCTCGCTAGAGAATATACAGCGCGCCCTGGGCAAATTCGAAGACGGCACCTACGGCATCTGCGAATCGTGCGGGGGTATTATCGACCTCCCACGCCTGGAAGCTCTACCGGCGGCCAGGTACTGCGTTCGCTGCCAGACCCGACTCGAAGGGAAGCGATGAAGGCTGAGTCCTCCAGTAAGCTACTCCTGTGGGGAGGAGCCGGAGTGGTTCTGATCGCCGATCAGCTCTCCAAGCTCTGGGTGATCCAGAACCTGAAACCCTACGTCCCCTCCGACGTTTTTCCCTGGCTGAGCCCTGTGCTCTCCTTCACCCGGCTCACGAATACCGGCGTGGCCTTCGGGCTGTTTCCGCAGCTGGGTGATTTCTTCACCATCCTGGCCGCGTTGGTTGTTCTGGCCATCATCCTCTTTCACCGCACCCTCGAAGCCGGGGATTGGCCCATTCACCTGGCCCTGGGCTTGCAGATCGGCGGCGCGTTGGGTAACCTCGTCGATCGTATCTTCCGGGGCTCAGTCGTGGATTTCATCGACGTCAATTTCTGGCCCCTGCAACACTGGCCCGTCTTCAACCTGGCCGACGCGTTCATTGTCGTCGGCGTCTTCCTACTTCTCATCGTCACCTGGTGTGAGGAGGAGCAGGAAAGGCCGGAGGCTCCTCCCGAGGAAGCTCCCGCCGATGTCTGAATACGAGGTCGAACGTAGAACCCGCCTCGACAAATTCCTCGTCCAGATCTGGCCCCAACTCGACCGGCGCGCCATCCGGCGTATGGTCAAAGAGGATCAGGTTCTCATCAACGAAACGCCCGCCCGCAAGTCGGGACAGTACGTCAATCCGGGGGACGTCGTAGAAGCGACCCCACCCCAGACAGAGGAAGAACCCAAGTCTCTGCTGCCCTCGCCCTTTTCGCTCAACGTCGTCTACGAAGACGAAGCGGTCATCGTAACGGATAAACCCGCCGGCATGATGACCCACGCCAAGCGCCGCTGGGAGGGGGAGACACTGGCCCATCAGCTGCGAGAGCGGTATCCAGATCTGGCCCACGTTGGTGGCGTGGAGCGCTCGGGCATCATCCAGCGCATGGAAACCGACGTCTCCGGGCTTGTGCTCGCAGGACGCAGCGAGGAGATCTATCGTGTCCTCAAGCGTGAGGCAAAACGCCAGCGGATAGATCGCAGATACTCGGTTCTGGTCGATGGGCTGCTTGAGGGAAAGGATACCATCGTGGCCCCCATCGGTAACGTCAAAAACACGCGGAGGCGGCGTCTCAAGGTGGCCCGTGAGGGACGTCCCTCACGCACCCATTACCGCGTGCTGCGTACCTACCGGAGCGGCAACCGGCACTACAGCCTGCTCGATGTGCAGCCAGAATCCGCCCGCCTTCACCAGATGCGCGTGCATCTCTCGTGGCTGGGACATCCCGTGGTAGGTGATACCATATACGGTTCCTCGCGCCAGCCCCTGCTGCGAGGTCGCCTCTTCATGCATCTGGGACGTCTCTCCTTCGTCCATCCTGTGACGGAGGAAAAGATCCGGATCGATTCAGAGCTACCGGCAGAACTACACTCCATTTTACAATACCTGGCGCGCCCCGGACGCTGAGCGCGCTTCCGCAGCAAGAAGACAGAAGATAAGGAGATACTATGCGTGAACTGAACATTGCCGTCGTACAGATGAAACCCGAGCTCGCCAAAATGGAAGCCAACGTCGGGCGCATGTCCGACTGGGTCCAGAAAATTGCCACCTCTCAACCCGTGGATATCATCGTCTTCCCTGAACTCTCGGTGACGGGATTTGAAGGGGGGCAGCGTTTCGCTCAGATGGCGCAGCGTGTTCCGGGAGCGGTGACCAACATCCTGGGGCAGCACGCCAACGATTTCGGCATCTACATCCTCATCGGTATGGCGGTCAAGGAGAAGGTGGAGACCGTACTCTATAATAGTGCTGTCCTCATCGCCCCCGACGGTTCCGTCGAAGATGAGTATCGTAAAGTGCACCTCCAGGCGGAGGAGCGGCTGGTCTTCCGTCCCGGCTATCGCATCAGACCGATGGAGACAGAGGTGGGTGTGCTGGGCGTCATGCTGGGATGGGATCTCACCTTCCCCGAGGTGGCGCGAAATCTGGTACTCCAGGGCGCCGAGGTCCTGCTGCTGCCGGCGGCCTGGGAGACGAAGGATGTCGACATGTGGCGCACATTGCTCGTGGCGCGCGCTTACGAGAACGACGTCTTCATCGCGGCTGCGAATCGCATCGGCGAGGAGCCCTCGTATACCTTCGCGGGTCAGAGCGCCATTCTATCACCGGGCGGTGAGGTTATGGCTGCCCTGGAAGAGCCCGAGGAAGGGTACGTCGTCGTCCGTCTGGATCTCGATGAGGTCCGCAGGCGCCGCGAGGAATCGCAGATCATTCTGGCACGGCAGCCCGGCGCCTACCGCGCCATCGTCAAGAAGTACTAGGGTGAACGAACGAATCAACGATAGAACGATAGAGCGAACCTGTCCCGAGACGTAGTGAGGGAACCTGTCCTGAGCGTTAGTGAAGGATCAACGAGTCCTTACTCCCTGATCTCTGTTCACTAAGGTTTTCAAGGAAGCAGCTATAACTTTACTGAAAAAGGTCCAAAACTCGGAGTTTTAATAGAGCGCCCTCTACATCTAGTGATGCTGATTGCAAGGCATCTGTATATAGAGACAAGTTCCAGAAAACTCCGAGTTTGTCAGTGGAGCCAGCTATGAACGCGAGAGAGCATTTGATAGGCCCCCCGGCGGATGTCCCGGAGATTCTGCGGGGTAACTGGCTGAGTCTTTCCCCCGATGATACCGTCGTTCGATACATCACCGAGAACCTCTGGTCAGACCCCTCACCTCCTGAATCTTTCGAGGTGGCCCGACTCTCGCGGACGGCTTATGTATACCGCGAGACGACAACGAAGTGGTCCGTCGCGGCAAAATTCTACACGGTCAAAACGGGCTCTTCGGCGGCCAAATATGCCGAGCGCGAGTTCCGCCAGATCGAGCGCGCGCGACAGGCCGGTCTGACCGGAGTCGAGGGCCGCGCCATCCGACCGCTGGCCCTCTGGCGGGGTGTGCTCTTCCTGGAACGCGTCCACGGTCTGACCCTGGAAGATCTCATCGCGGTACGTCGCAGTCTGCCCGGGCGCTTAGCCGACGGCCTGGATCGTGCAGCATGTTTCCTGACCCGACTTCACGGCAAGCCAAGGACCACCGAGACCCGGCCCGACTTCGCATCGGCGGTCTCCTACACAAAGGGCGTCGTCAAACAGCTGGCAAAATATGGGGTCGTTGAGGATCAGCCCCTCATCCGAGAGGGCCTGGAGCATCTCATCGACGTGTGGGCCCATCGCCCCGAGATGAATGATTTTGTCCCCACCCTGACCCACGGGGATATGACCACGACCAACTTCATCTTCCCAGAGGAAGAACAGGTGGTCGTCATCGATTGGGAGCGCTCAGAGATTACCGATCCGGCATCTGACCTGGGGCGCCTGACGGCGGAGATCTGCCATAGCATCAACCAGCACGGGGGAAGCATGGCGGAGGCTCTGCCCTTCGTCGAACACTTCATCGAGACCTATCGTCAGGCGCTGCCACCCGACATAGATGGCAACGCCGTGGTCGCCCGAGCACGCTTCTACCGCGCCTCAAGCACGCTGCGCATCGCCCGTAACGGCTGGGTCCCCCGTCTCGCCCGCACAGCGCTGGTGGCCCAGGCGATGGGCTTACTGGCCTCTGGGCTCTAATCCTCTAGCCTAGACAGCCTTCTCGTAGATTCGGTAGGTGCGGTAGACCTCACCATCAAAGATCTCGGCAGTCTGGCGCATGGGCGTGTTGGTCTCCAGCACCCACGAGATCTCTGCTCGCTTGTATCCACGCGCAATGGCACCCTTGAGTGCCGCCAGGAAAAGGATCGCGTCCACACCCCGCCCTCGATAGGCCTCGACGACACCGCCCACGGCCGCGCGAAGGGTGGTTATCTTCCGTCGTACCTTCCACCAGTAGAGTAATTTCAACGTCGTCCACCATTCCGGTTCGCCCGGACGGGGGTAGGCGTGCAACAGCGGCTGGCACAGATCGGGGAAAGGCAGAAGGAAGCCGATGGGTTCTCCATCCTTCTCCGCCATGAAGATAGTCTTGGGATCTAGCATCTGTTTGAGATCAGCGGCGAGGTGCGTCATCTCCGCATCGGTCAGAGGGACAAACCCCCAGTTACGGGACCAGGCATCGTTGTAGACCTGCTTGATGCGCTTCGCCTCTTCGTCGAAGTCCTTCATGTCGATGGGACGCACGTCAAGGTCATACCGCTCCTGCACCTTGCGCGCCACCCTCAGCAACTTGGGATTGATCCCCGTGCCATCGGCCTGATATTGTGTCAGGTCAATGATATAGGCCAGCAGGTCCATGGCCTTCTCGTAGCCCGCCCCCTCGATGAAGTCTATATAATAGGGCGGATTATAGGTCATCATGATGACCGGAGGGCCGTTCCAACCATCGACGAGCAATCCCAACTCTTCGTTACTTGAGAAGTTCATAGGGCCGCGTAGTGCCGTCATCCCCTCATCCCGGACGAAGGTCTCCGTCGCCTCAAGAAGCGCTTCAGCGGCTTCAGCATCATCCAGCACCTCGAAGAGGCCAAAGAAGCCTATATTCTCACCCCAGTACTCGTTGTGTCTATAGTTCACAAAGGCCGCGATGCGGCCTACAGGCTCTCCATCGCGCCGCGCCATGAAGTAACGGACCTTCGCGTGGCGGTGAAAGGGATGTCCATCCACAGGGTCCATAAAATCCTCGCGCTCAGAGAGCAGGGGCGGCACCCATAAAGGATCGTCCCGGTAGACCTCCCATTGAAAATGGATGAACTCCGTCCGCTCCGCCGCCGTCTCCACCGGTGTGATGGTCAACTTTCCTCTCATGACAAGACCTCCTAAATGATGAATGACAACCAGAGAGAGTACTTAAGTGCTCGTTTCGCCATCAATCAGGGCCAACAGAACTCTCCGGACCCTGCGCCGCGAGCTCTTTGAGGCGTTGGTACTCCGCCCAAGCCCTCTCCGCTTCGTCCTCCCTGCCCTCCGCCTCCAGGCCCTTGGATAGTCCACGATAGAACTCGGTTTCGCGGGGGTTCAACGCCAGTGCCCGCCGGATGTGGTCCAGACCCTCTTCGCGGCGACCCTGAACGAGCAACACCATACCCAGGTGATAGTGACCCCACCCGAAAGCCGGCTCCCCCTCTACAGGATGGACAACCTGGCGCAGCTTCAGTTCGGCCTCCTCCCACCGTTCCTCGTGGATAGCAGCCAGTCCGGAGCGGAGGGCTGCTTCGGTCTCCTCGAAACGCCCATAGCGCTCTTCCTGCCCGTAGAAGGTGTGTACGTCGAAGTAGAAATCCTGCTTCTTGCCACAACGCACGCAGACCACCTCAATGCGGTCCACAGGCTTCCCCTCCACCTCCGTCAGATATTGTGCCTTGATTCGATATTCACCACCGCACACGCACCGTTGAGCCATGATATGAATGGCCTCGAAAGTCACGCTGTTTGCCGGGATTAAGTCCATGGTCACCTCAGAGCGATTATAATCGTATCCTTGCCCTGGTCAAAAAAGCGCACGGAATAATATAACGTAATTCTAATCTAATGCTAATGCGTATCTAATGCGTGGGCGATATGATAAGCATGTATTAGTGTGAGAGCAGCTGGTCAGGAGTGCCCCCGGACTTATTTTCTTCCCCCTTCCACTCCATGACATTCGTGCTGCTAAACGGAGGTGAGTCAATGGATTTGAAACGATACACAGAAAAAGCACAGGAAGCATTGTTACGAGCGCAGGGTCTGGCGCAGGAATACGGTCACCCGGAGATCGCCCCACAGCACCTGCTCCTGAGCCTTCTCGAACAACAGGAGGGTGTGGTGCCGCAGGTGGTTCTGCGACTGGGTACCGATCCTCAGCGGGTGGTTAGCGATCTTCGCCAGTCGCTGGACCGTCGTCCTCGGGCTCGCGGCGCGACATCACAGGTGGCGCTGTCGACGGCGACCTCACGTATTCTCCAGGCCGCCGAGCGGGAGTCGAA
>JBNGDR010000109.1:0-6996 GCA_049975685.1 Anaerolineae bacterium | reverse complement strand
GGCTCGTCGAGGAAGAGGATCTCGGGCGCGTGAATGAGAGCACACGCCAACGCTGTCTTCTTGCGCATCCCCTGGGAATAGTCGAGGATCATCCGATCGGCGCCCTCCTCCAATTCCAACAGATCGAGGAGTGCGGGAATACGGGCCGAAATCTCCGTATGAGATAGACCGTAGAGCCGCCCCACCAGTTCCAGCTGTTCCCAGGCCGTGAGTCGTTCGTAAAGTCCCAACTCTTCAGGCACCACGCCGATGCGCCGTTTCACTTCCAGAGATTGGCGCTGTATGTCATAGCCGTTTACCTTGGCCGTCCCGCTGGTAGGTGGGAGCAATCCTGTTAACATGTGAATGGTGGTTGACTTACCCGCACCGTTGGGTCCCAGAAAACCAAAGATCACGCCACGTGGCACTGCGAGATTGAGATCGGCGACGGCAACGAGTTCGTCGTAAAGACGCGTCAGCCCAAACGTTTCTATAGCCACCGATGATGTATTCACACACTTACCTCCGACCACTCCAACGGAGATCACCCGTAAGCCGGGATGATCTCCGTTTGCACAAGGTCACTGCGATCCCGATAGCGGATCTGCCAGTGAGGTGTCCAGGCCAGGGCACAAAGCGCCACCTGGACATCGGCCCGGCGGGGCCGGATCTGAACCTCCTCAAGATCCGCTGTAGATTTCTCCCATTGCTCGGTGATAACCGCGATCTCCTCTTTGAGCTCCGTCTCCAACCCCTTGATATCCTCCTGAAGAGCTTCGATGTCCTCCTCGGCGGCTTCTACGTCCAATTTGGCGGATTGGCTGGCGCGCCGCTTGCGCAGCGCCGTTGATGCTGCCCGCGTCGCCCGTCGGCCCATGAAGACTCCCAGAACCGACTCACCTACCGAGACCAGCGCCTCCTGCTTACGGGCCGCAGCTTCGGCCTCTTTCTTGGCCAGGGCGGCTTTGGCCCGACGCAAACGATCCTCCAGCCTATCGATCTTGTCGGCGTAACGATCCTCCAGCTCGTCCACCTCCTTGTCCCGCAGCTCGCGCGCTTTCTGACGTAGGCGCATGCGAAACTCCCGAGGATCTTCATCGGGCTGCGAGTAGAGCTCCACTGCCGGGCTGTACAATAATGTGAGGCTGCTACTGCGATAGAGGTGATCTTCAAGCTCTTTTCTAAGCGCAGTAAACTCCTTGGATTCGTTGAGCCCCTCCGGGATCTCGTCGAAGACCGCCCCAGGTTCGCCATGATCCAGTAGATCTCGCGTCGTCAGATCCAGCGCCTGGGCGCGATCCCAGCGTAGGGCGCCCACACCTCGGGGAGGTTGAGCGAGAAGGGCAAAGTCCTCTTGCTCATCCACGCTGAGAGCCTTCGTCTGCTTCACGAAATGGAGCCGCCCCACGCCCAGGACAGCAGGGATATAAAGGACCTGCCGGCTCTCTACATCGATGCGGGTACGTACACGCTCCGCTAATTCGACCTCCGCCGTAGAGGCTGTGATACGCAGAGGTAGGTATACCTGCTGGATCTGAGCAGGGAGTGCCGGCGGGGCGCTTGGCATGGGTGCTGGCTCCGGCTCCGCCGTCGGGGTCGGCGCAGCAACCATGGCAGAGGTGGCAGCCGCACTTGCCTGCAGGGGCGCCGGTTGTTCCGATACCAGACCTGTGCTGGCCTTCGGCGGTGCGATGGAGCGATCAGGCTTGGCATCCCCGATCAGATCACGCACCTGCATCCGCGTGAGTGGACCACGCAGATAGCTCATAGCCCACCGGGTATTAAAGGTGACAGGGGCCCGCTCGTGAACATTATGAAGCAGGAAGACCCGTTTCCCCAACCGGCTCATGACATCGTCAAGCGCACCTCGATCCATGGCGTCTGGCGCAAGGGCCGAAGCGCTCTGCAACCCTTCCAGCAACCGGTCCTTGTCCCGCTCCGTCTGCAATCGCCCGATAAACCAGGTTCCGGCATTGGTGAGCCCCTTGTAATCCAGATCCGCCGGATTCTGGGTGGTCAGCACCACGCCGACGCCGAAGGCCCGTGCCTGCTTCATCAATGTGAGAATGGGCATCTTGCTGGGTGGATTGGCCACCGGCGGGAAGAAACCAAAGGTCTCGTCAATATACAGTAGGGCCCGCAAGCTCGTCGTCCCCGGCTGGGATCGCATCCAGGTAATGAGCTGATTGAGTAACATGGTGACGAAGAACATGCGCTCGGGCTCGCTGAGATGGGCGATATAGAAGATAGAATGTCGGGGCCTTCCCTCCGGCGTATTTAAGAAGCCTGCTATGTCCAACGGCTGCCCGCTGAGCCAGCTCTGGAAGGCAGGTGCAGCGATGATGTTATTCAAACCCATTGCCAGATCGAAGCGATCTTGCTGCGGGAAGAAGGTATCGATGTCAAAGACGCCCAATTTGCGGATGGGTGGATTCTGGATAGCGATGATGAGTTTGGGAAGATCCAGATCCTCACCTTTTCGCCAGAAGTGCTCGAAAAGGTTAGAGAGGAGAATGTGCTCACGAGAGCGGACCGGGTCCGCATCCACCCCCACCAGCCCTAGCAGTGCCGTAACAGTGCCCTGAATACGCTCGCGCAACAGTTCGGCCTCCGTATCCCAGCTCAGAGCGGGCGCAGCGAAGGATTGCAAGATAGAGACGGGCACACCAGCATCACTGCCGGGCGTATAGATGACGAAATCCGCCGTCTCCCGTAGGGTACGGATGCGATCACCATCCTGACCCCATTTAGCAAGTCCATCGCGCCAGAGATCGGCCTGTTGTGCAGCAAAAGCATCCTGACTTAACCCTTTACGGCGGGCATCGTCTGTATTCACCCACGGGCGGAAATCATCAGGGTTCAGATCGGGGAACGTCAACAGGAGATTTGTGATGTCCCCCTTGGGATCGATGATGAGAGCAGGTACACGGTCGAGCGCGGCCTCCTCCAGCAAATCAATACAGAGACCCGTCTTTCCACTCCCGGTCATGCCCACACAGACAGCGTGGGTGGTAAGATCGCGAGCGTCGTACATCAGGAGATCGTCCAGCAGCTCCTCACGCTCCAGATCGTAAAGCTTCCCCAGGTAGAAGGCACCGAGCTTCTCGAAGTCCATTCTTACACCTCCGGTGTGACGAATATTATTGGGGCGAAGTTAGTATAGCGGAAATGCTGGAGGCGTCAAAAAGTCAAGCGCGGGCCTACTTTGCGACCCTCTCACTTGCGGGTAAAATTCGGAGTAGCGAGGCCCGATAGAATTTATCATCTGCGAGCCGCGAGGAGTTTACGTCATGCGAAGATTGTCTCTAGCGTTGCAAAGTCTGATCGCTCTGCCACTCGTGGTCATTATGCTGGTGGCTTGTGCTCCCGATCCTGCGGAGGAAAGTACTATCCCGGCATCGACGCTGGTAGGCGCGCCTGCCACCTCCCAACCGCCCTCTATCGCCACAGCTGTAGCGAGCACCCCCATCATGCCTACACCTCGCCCTACACGTCAACCGCCGGAACAACTCTCACGGACCTATACCGTACAGCACGGTGATACGATGACGAGTATCGCTGCTGTCTTCGACACCAGTGTTGAGGAGCTGATGCAGGTCAACGGCTTGACCGACCCTAATCAACTCACCGTCGGTCAGATCCTGCAGATCCCCATGAAGGTGACGGTGGCAGGGCCGGATAAACTACTCATCCCCGACAGCGAACTCGTCTACAGCCCGGCCTTTGTCAACTTCGACGTCGAGACTGCGACCGCCTCCTACACCGGTTGGTTCAACACCTACACCGAGCTCATGGCAAACGGTGAGACGCTAACGGGACCGGAGATCGTCGAGCTGGTGAGCACCCAGTACAGTGTGGGACCGAGAGTACTATTAGCTCTGTTGGAATTGCAGGGAGAATGGTTGACTAATCCCGACCCCTCACCCCAGGCCCGACTCTATCCTCTGGGCTACGTCCGTGACGGCTGGGATGGTCTGGCTGCCCAGCTCATGTGGGCCGCCGACACCCTCAACTCGGGATTCTACGGTTGGCTCCACGAAGATCTCTGGACCGCCCCGCTCAGCGACGGGACCCATCTTCAATTCGCCCTCACGTTAAACAGCGGGACGGTAGGGCTCCAGCGCCTTATGGTTGTAGATGCGGATTATGAGACCCTGAAACAACGGTTGCTTGCCTTCGATGAGGTCTACCGGCGTCTCTGGGGCGATCCCTTCGTCTACGCCATCGAGCCGTTGTTGCCCACGGACGCCACCGCGCCGACGCTGGCACTCCCCTGGTCCCAGGGTGAGACCTGGTACTACACCGGCGGCCCACACGGAGGATGGGGAGATGGCAGCGCGTGGGCAGCGCTGGACTTCGCCACAAGCGAACAGAATCTAGGGTGCACACCCAGTCGCATGTGGGTGACGGCAGTAGCACCCGGCCTCATCGTCGTCAGTGATGAGGGTATGGTCCTCCAGGATCTGGACAGCGACGGTTTCCCAGGTACGGGCTGGGTCCTCCTCTACATGCATATGGCGGCTGAGGGGCGCGTCGGCGCAGGATCTTCGGTGAGCACGGGAGATAGGATCGGTCACCCCTCCTGCGAGGGCGGGTTCTCCAACGCCTCCCACCTCCACATCGCCCGCCGTTTCAACGGTGTCTGGATCGCGGCTGAGCATCCACAGTGGCCGCTCGTACTGGGAGGATGGCGGGCTCACAACGGAGGACGGCCCTACGATGGCACACTGAGCAAGGGGGAGATACTCAAGACTGCCGAGGAGGATTGGGTGCCGGCCAATGCCATCCTCCACTGAGGAGACTGAGAAATCCGATTTTCTGGTTCGAGCACGTGCAACCTTCCTGATGAAAATGCGTAGTAAGTAGTGAAAGCATATCAATCTCATGGAGGGATAAAACGTGGAACGTCGTCAGGGATGTCTGGTTGGATTACTGAAGCTCGCTTTTCTGAACGTCGTCTTCGATTGGTTGCAGGAACGCTTCGGCTTCGGACGGGGCGTCTCCTGTGGCGGCATCGGATGCGGTATCATCCTCCTCATCATTTTCATCCTCCTGGCCTGCTCTACCTGTGCCAATACGGACTGGCTCCAGCTCATCTAGAATACCAACGGAGCTCCAGAAGAGCGCACAATTGCTAACCATCCTAAGCTGTGCTATCCTCACTTCATGAGCTTACCCGAGGAGCTGCGAGATCACCTGACCGCCCGCCGTGACGAGGCCCGCGAGAACCTGCTTACCTGGTTCGAAGCCCACGCCCGCGACCTACCCTGGCGCCACAACCGCACACCCTACCGCGTCTGGGTCTCAGAGGTGATGCTCCAGCAGACGCAGGTGGAGACGGTACGCGGCTATTACGAGCGCTTCCTGGAGCACCTGCCCACCGTACACGCCCTGGCTGACGCTCCTCAGGAGGAGGTGCTGAAGCTGTGGGAGGGGATGGGCTACTACCGCCGCGCGCGCTCCTTGCACCAGGCCGCACGTGAGGTGGTAGAAACCTACGGAGGCGAGCTTCCCGCCAACGTGGAGGCGCTGCGGTCACTGCCGGGTATAGGTGCCTACACCTCCGGCGCCATCGCCAGTCTGGCCTTCGATCTGCCCGCGCCCGCCATCGACGGCAACGTCCGCCGTGTCCTGGCTCGAGTCCTCGCCAGGGAACGGCCCACGCAGTCAGAACTCGAGTCCGCCGTCTGCCTTCTCATTCCCGAGGAAGCACCCGGTGCCTTCAACGAAGCCCTCATTGAACTGGGCGCTACCCTCTGCCGCCCTCAGAATCCCCACTGCCTTCTCTGCCCCTGGCACGACCTATGCCGGGCACGGGAGTTGGGGCATCAGGAGGACTACCCGGCCCCCAGGGAACGCCGGGAGATCCCCCATTACGACGTCACGGCGGCGGTAACCGTGCGAAAGGATGGGCATATCCTCGTAGCACAGCGAAAGCAGGAGGCCATGCTGGGCGGACTCTGGGAGTTCCCCGGCGGGAAGCGCGAGGGAGACGAAACGCTGGCGGCCTGTCTGCGCCGGGAGTTACAAGAGGAGCTGGACATCGCCGTCGAGGTGGGAGAACAGCTGGTGGAGATCAAGCACGGCTACACCCATTTCCGTATCACGCTCTACGCTTACTGGTGCCGGCTGGTAGCAGGCGATCCCCGCTGTCTTGACTGCGCCGCCTTCCGTTGGGTCACGCCGGAGGAGCTGCACACGCTCCCTATGGCCGTCACCGACCGCAAGATCGCCCGCGCCGTCGCAAGAGCACACCGTGAAGAGTGAGCAGTAAATGGAGACCAGGGAGCAGAGAGCAGGAGATTAGGGATCTGCGAGTTAGTCCGTTATCATTATTGTTATCCTGGAGGTATGCAGCTTGGGGGATCGCATAGATGCTCGAATCGGTCTAGATCTGCGGCTGCACGCCTACGCCCCCGGCGGCATCTCCCGCTACGCCCGCCAGCTGGCCCTCCACCTTGCGCCCCTGCTGCCCCCGGATAACCTCCACCTCATCTACCACCGAAAAGAGACGGCGCTCCTCAACCTGCCCGGCGCATGCCCCCACCGCGCCTGGACCCCACCCCACAACCGCTTCGAACGGTGGGCATTAGGCACCGAGATTCTACCCCTGAGGCTGAATCTCTTCCACGCCACCGACTTCATACCGCCCGCATGGGGCGCCCGCCACCTCGTCGCTACTATCCACGACCTCAACTTTCTATACTATCCCCAGTATCTGACCGACGAAGCACGCCGCTATTACAACGACCAGATCGAATGGGCTGTGGCACGCGCCGATGCGCTCATCGCCGACTCCTACGCCACGCAACGGGATCTACAGAAGTTGCTGAGGGTACCACCGGACCGGGTGAGCGTCGTCCACCTCGCCGCCGACGAAGCCTTCCGTCCGCTGCCTTCCGAGGAGGTGGAAGCAGCTCTGCACCGCCACGGACTGGAGGCGGGATACTTACTCTTCGTGGGGACTTGGGAACCTCGCAAGAACCTGCCGGGCCTTCTGGAGGCACTGGCGATCCT
>JBNGDR010000108.1:0-7008 GCA_049975685.1 Anaerolineae bacterium | reverse complement strand
AAGCTACACTCATTCGTCAAAATCGGATCTAGAGCAAAGGAGGTGACGCCCTCTTGAGGTACCGCCTCCTGGATCTCACTTTCCAGGGGTACGGCCTCCACCGGAAGAACTGAATTCTGGAAGAAATGAAACGCCCAGAACAACAGACCCGCCAGAACAAAAACGCCAACCAGAATACCCCTTAGCTTTTTCATGATTCCCCCCTTTTTTACTCGATGTATTCCAATTTCCATTCAAGACCCATCTAGACTATGCTCAAATTATGAATTCAGATCTCTTCACTGAACGAGCTATGCCACCGCTTCTGCAAAGCCTGTCCTTCTTGGATATCAGCCTGCGCACCCAGAGCCTCAAAGCGATCCAGGGCGTTCTTCAATACATCCAAAGCCTCATCATGGGACCCACAACGCCTATGATACCGAGCTTCAGTCAGCAGAATCTGAGCTAGGCCATATCCATCCTGGCAGGTGTCCGCCATAGACCTCGCCCGTTCCAAGGCAACTTTTGCCGCCGCACAGTCTCTTAACGCCAGGTGGATCTCGGCCTTAAGTCGCAGCGTGCGATCGATATCCCGCTGTGCGTTCTGGGCCTCTGCTTGCGTTAGAGAGCGTCGAGCCCAATCTAGACCATCTTCCAGATGTCCTTCCAGGAAAGCAAGCTCACTTCGGTGGCGGTAAAGTTCCGCCAAAATGGTCTCCGTCCCCAGTTCCCGCAACAGAGACTCTGCGCGGTCGAGGCGACGATGTGCCTCCTCGAATTTGCTCTCCTTGACGGCAAGCACTGCCAGATTATTCTCCATCACTGCGACACCAAAAGATATACCGCGCTCTTCAGCGATGCTGAGTGCCTGCGAATAGGAAATGCGCGCCTTTTCCCAATCACCCAGGTGACGATAAACCTCACCCAGGTTAGCGGCAACCTGAGCTTCTCCAGAGGTATGATGAATGCGACGTGCAATGGCAAGAGCTCTCTGTCCATGCCGAAGAGCACTTTCCCAATCGCTCGCAGCAAGATTGATGAGAAGCAGTTGGTTACGTGCCTCAACCTCCCCCAAGAGATCCGCCAGGGACGTGTATATCTCCAGGCTCTGGCTACCGAGATCCAGGGCCTCCTGGATTGCGCCGCGCATTGAGGCCAGAAAAGCCAAAAGATAGAGAGCACGCGCTCGAATCTTGCGTGCATCGACTCCCGAAAGAGACTTCGTGAGGCTAACACTTCGGGCCGCCCAGATCTGGGCCTGCTCCGAATCTCCTCGACGATGATGAAGACCGGCTCCCATCAAATAAAGACGGGCCCCTTCGAGCATCTCCTCGACATCAGGCAATCCGAGGCCCCGTTCTACAGCCTCAAAGGCCTCGATATAATTACCCTGCGTCTCCAATGCAGCCGCAATGTGATACTCCAGGTCGGCAAGGCGCTCGATCTGCCCCCAAGCAGTTGGTTTTCGAGGCAGCAATTCGCGCGCCTGCTTCAGATGATCGAGAGCTTCCTGATACCTGCCGAGAATCGTCAACGTCTCCCCCAGCAGATGATGGGCTTCAAAGTGTGCGTCTGGCATATTAACCGAGCTCATTTCTATCACCTGCAAGACGCGCTCAAAGGCCTGAGCCGCCTGCTGCGTCAGGTAGTTGTTCAACGCACGCCGCCCTAGATCCAGATTGGATTGGACAGCCATCTCCCAAACCTGCCCTTCAAAAGCATGATGGGCCAGCAGTGTCATCCAGTTTGAGGTGGCCTGCTCGCGATAGCTATCAAGATAAGTAACCAACCGGCGATGGATCTCGCGACGGATGCGGTAAGGGAGGCCTCGGTAGGCTACCTCGCGGATGAGAGGTTGGCGGAAGATGAGGGTCTTCCGGGCAGGATCTCCATATATGAGGCCGAGAGGGGCCAGGGCTGGCAGGCGCCGCTCAACGACGGGACGGGGCTCCTCGCCATATCCCATGACCAGCATCGGGAATGTCATCTGCTCCCCGACGACGGTCGCCGAGCGCAAGAGGTGGCGACTGGGAGGCTCCAGCTGATCGATGCGACTCTGGATGACGCCGTAGGTTGTTTCAGGGAGGGGAGCATCCTCCAGCGGTTGGGTCAGGGTCCAGGCGTCATCCTCCTGTTTGAGGATACCTGAAGCAATAAGCGCCCGCACCGCCTCAATAGTGAAAAGAGGGCTTCCCCCACCCCGTTTCACCAACCATCGTTCAACACTTCGAGGGAGGCGGTCAGCACCGGCAGCTTCGCGCGCCAGCCGGACCGTCTCCTGGCGCGAGAGAGGAGACAGCCGAACGTCGACGTCCCAGGTCATAGCCGCCCCATCCTCCCGTAGCACCTCCTCATTCCGTGAGGTAACCATGAGCATGAGCGAACCCGATGGTGGTCGCTCCATGAAGGCCGCCAGCAGATCCAGCGTGGGCTTGGGCATCCAGTGCGCGTTTTCAAGCACAATGAGACGTGGCTCCTCCCTGGCCTTCTCATCCAATAGGAGCCGCAAGACCTCCCACCGCTGTTGATCGCGCAGGGGAGGCGTGAGCGCGGCAACCTCGGGGGAGGGGGCGAGATCCAATCCCACTAACGGCGCTATCAATGCTGCCCACTCACTCAGACCATAATGAGCGATGGCGGTCCAGAAAGCCTCCCGCCTTTCCTCCTGAGCAGCGCTCTGCAGATCAAGGAGATCATCCAACACACCCCCCCACGCTGCGTAGGGAAGATGGCTTCCATAAGATGGAGCAGTTCCATGGTGTACATGAAAGCCATGTTCGCGTGCCAGCTGCGCAACTTCGGAGATTAGGCGGCTCTTTCCCATCCCGGCAGCGCCATGTAAAAAGAGGGTCTGGCGGTGGTTTCCCAGCACTCCATCAAGAGTAGAAGCCATGGCCTCCATCTCAGTAATCCGCCCGACCAGCGGTAGACTATCGATCTCCATACCAGCGGAGGCGGTCCGCAGAGCCCGGACCACAAAGGGTGTGACGGGCGCTGCTTTGCCCTTCAGATGCTGTGGACAGCCGGGTTCGCCGACGAGACGGTGGGCCACGGCGGAATGTCGGGCCGTATTGGAACCTAACCACACCACACCAGGGTGGCAACCGGACATCAGCCGATAAGCCAGATTCACCTCATCACCCATCACCGTGTACTCTCGCCGTTCGGTGGTGCCCACATCCCCTGCAAAAACGAAGCCTGTATTGACGCCAAGGCGCAAGGGGAGCGTTGAGGTCTGCTGAATCTCAAGTGCCGCCAATGTGGCGCGGAGGGGATCGTCCTCATGGGCCCGGGGAGCGCCGAACAAGGCCATCAAATAGGGTCCCTGGGGACCCACACCGATCTTGTTGACGATGCCATCGTACCGGCGGATGGTATCCCGCGCACTGACGAAAATGCGATTGGGCTCATCGGCAGCCCGCCGGAGACCGGCAATATTCTCCCAGAAAGGAGTTAAGTCGGGGATACCGGAAAGGGTCAGCATGAGGATGGTGACATTGCGATGCTCACTCCAAAGGCGGGAGGCCTGCGGGGTGGTCGATGTGCTCAAGCGCTCCAGCAGCTCGGTGCCCAGATAGGGCGTAAGAGCATCCAGTCGATCAAGAAGCCAGATCAGACGGTCACCATTATCCACATAGGGAAAGGAAGGCAGATCTTCCATCTTGCGAGGCGGAGGCATCTGTCTCAATGCTTCAACAAGATAGAACTTGTCATCCAGAGACCTGGACTCCTGAAAGATCTCACCGCAGGCCTGGTAAGTTGTCTCGTGAACAACAACCCCTCCGCCGGGCGCTATACCCTGCGCATGTCCGCTTTGCTTCATCGGCGGTCCGGTGATAACCCACTCCCGACGCTCCGTATCTCCCAGACCGATACCTACCATACGCCCGCTCGCCAATCCCGTGGCGATCTGGAGAGTGAAGCGGCCCAGGGAAGTTTCAACCTCGCTGAGACGTTCCACCATCGCATGCTGGACATCGATAGCCGCTGCGACGGCGCGGGCCGCGTGCTCCTCACCGGTAAAAAGGATCGCACCTGAGTCGCCACCGAACTTCTGGAGGTCACCGCCATAGTGAGCCGTGGTGGTAATAAGAATCTCCAGGAAACGGTTGACCAATTCTGTCAGCTCCTCGGCGCCCTCCTGAGAAGCTGCGCGCGAAAAGCGCTCGGACATGGCCGTGAAACCATCAATGTCGGAGAACATCACAGTTCCTTCGAGGGGGCGGACGACCATACCCGTGATGGGATCCTCTAGCAGGATACGAGCCAGATTCCGTGGTACGTAGGCATTAACGGCGGTGAGCAGGGTCTGGAGGTGCTGAAGCAACGCGGGTTGGTAGCGCAACAAGCGCTCGAGCCACTCAGGATCTGAAGCACCAAAAACACCAAGGATCGCGGGCTTATCAGGTAATGTCATCTACTTTGATCATCCTTTGAAGTGAAACTGGCTGGATCTCGAAGTGGCAGCGAATGGCTAACTCATACCCATTTTACAGGATTATGGGCTAAAGTTCAAAATCCCCCGATGGTCGTTGTCAGACAAGCCCTTCATGGTACAATATCTGGACTGATACTAGGTTGGAGGACAAGAAAATGAATGAAAAGAAGCCCATTTACGTTACCCAGGAAGGGCTGGAAGCCCTCAAGGCCGAACTGGACGAGCTGATCAACGTTCGTCGTCCGGCACTGGCGGAGCGGCTCCGCTTTGCCATCAAGCAAGGGGATCTTTCCGAGAATGCGGATTATATTGCAGCCAAGGAAGAACAGGGATTCCTGGAAGGGCGGATTCGGGAATTGCAGGAGAAAATCAGACAGGCCGAGGTGATCGAAGAACGCTGCGGCGCCGACGGCGAAGTGACCCTGGGGTGCCACGTCACGGTGGTGGAAGAGGGCAGAGATGAGACCGAGACCTACCATATGGTGGGTGCTACAGAAGCCAATCCGGGCGAGGGAAAAATCTCCAACGAGTCCCCTCTGGGCCAGGCTCTCATGGGCCACAAGGTGGGTGACAAAGTCACCGTGCGGGCACCCGTTGGTTCCCTGCGTTTTGAGATTGTGGAAGTACGTTAGGCCCCAATTCCGTAAATTCTTGGACACCGAGCAAGAATAGAAACTACCAAGGGAAAAGTTGACCCCGGTTTAACCAGGTTAAGTCACACATCCGGTAAGACAAAACGGAGCAGATACTTCGATATCTGCTCCGTTTTCTATTAGCAATGACCCATTGAAGAACGTTCAAACTCGCTGAGCCCGGAGCTCGTCAATCTCCTGACGGATGGCCTCCAGATCGCTCAAGCCAAGGTAGACAATGGCATAACGAATATAAGCGACCTCGTCGATTTGACGCAGCTCATCTACCACCAGATCTCCGATAGTCTGGCTTTGTACCTCAGCCCGCCCCAGTTGTCGCAGCTCATATTCGACACGGTCGACAAGACGTTCCAACTCCTCGGCAGGTATGGGACGTCTCGCACAGGCAACCTTCAGCCCCGAGAGGATCTTGTCACGATCGAACTCCTCACGTCGCTCATCCCGCTTGATGACCAGAGGATTGGTTAATACAGGTCGTTCAACGGTAGAGAAACGCCGTGTGCAACTCTTGCACTCGCGGCGGCGGCGCATATTTCCCTGCGAGTCCCGCCGTGTATCGATGACCCGGGTCTTGTATGAATCACAGTAAGGACATTTCATGAAGTCCCCCCAATGGAACCTCCACATGTGGTTTAGTTCGAGGTCTGTTATCCAGGATTATAACATGGTTGTGGAACGGAGCAAACATAAGAAAACGCACTTGGGGTTCGAAGAGCGATATGCACCACGTCTTGCATTTTTCCTTGCATACGACTGGTAAGCACCAGTTTGAGGCCCTCAATGACCTTGCGCATTCCTCGATTTTCCTTTACCATTATCGTAGAAACACCGCTAAGTACCGTATTCAGTGTCTTGATTCCGAGAGAGGGTAACGACATGAGATCAGCCGATCGCTCTACCGCCGAAGGCATACTCCTTACCGACGAATATCAGCTAACTATGGCCCAGCTCTATTTCCGCATGGGATTGCACGAGCGCCTGGCGCAGTTCGACCATTTCTTCCGCAGCTATCCCGACTACGGGGTCCACAAGGCTGGCTATTGCATCAACGCAGGCCTTGAATGGCAGATCGACTGGATGGAAACCTCGTATTTCCGCAACGAGGATATCGAATACTTGCGGGGCCAGACGGGGCAAACGGGTGAACGTATCTTTGATGACAATTTTCTGGGATGGTTGCGCGGACAAAACGCCCTGGATGGCATCAGCTTGCGTGCCGTCCCCGAGGGGCGGATCATCCACCCCAACGTCCCTATTACCGTGGTCCAGGGTCCGCTGGCAATGGCCCAGATCATTGAGACATCCCTCTTGAACCATCTTAACTATCAGATACTCATAGCCACAAAAGCGGCGCGCATCCACGAGAGTGGACAGGGTCAACTGCTGCTGGAGTTCGGTCTGCGCAGAGCCCACGAGCGCGGGGCAAACGCGGGCGCCCGGGCGGCCCTCATCGGTGGCGCCGACTTCACCTCCAACGTGGGCATCTCTCACGTTCTCGGCTACCCACCCAAGGGCACCCATGCCCACAGCATGGTCCAGGTCTTCATGGCACTGGGCGAGGGCGAACTGGACGCTTTCCAGGCCTATGCTGACGTCTATCCCGACGATTGCCTGCTCCTGGTGGACACCATCGACACATTGGAGAGCGGCATCCCGAATGCTATCAAGGTCTTCGAGAAACTGCGAAAGCAGGGACACAAACCGGTAGGCATCCGGCTGGATTCGGGCGACCTGGCCTACCTGAGTATCCAGGCCGCCCGGATGCTCAACGAAGCCGGTTTTGAGGAAGTGAGCATCGTCCTCTCCAACCAGCTGGATGAGTTGGTCATCCTTCAGATCCTTACCCAGATCCAACAAGAGGCAGGGCGCTACGGCGTTGATCCCGATCATCTCATCAACCGGCTCGTCTACGGCGTCGGCACGCGCCTCATCACCTCA
>JBNGDR010000107.1:0-7032 GCA_049975685.1 Anaerolineae bacterium | reverse complement strand
GTGCTCTTCTGGGCAAGAACGAGCACTTAAACTCTACCGAGGACGTTAACTGCTCGTCCACCGGCGTGGACGAGAACTCACAAGGTAAATATGGAGTTCGATATGTATCCTGAGGATGAGATGAAACGCCGTGCAGCAGAATTCTACATGGAGATGCGCAAGCGACGCAGCATACGCGCCTTCTCTAACCGAGGAGTACCGCGTGCGGTGATCGAGGATTGCCTGCGCGCGGCGAACACGGCACCAAGCGGAGCCAATATGCAACCCTGGCACTTCGTCGTCGTGAGCGATCCCGAAACCAAGCAACAGATCCGCGAAGCCTCAGAGAAGGAGGAACGAGCCTTCTATACCCAACGCGCATCGGAGGAGTGGCTGAAAGCACTGGCCCCCCTGAGCACCGGCTCCGAGAAACCCTTCCTGGAGACAGCCCCCTATCTCATTGCCATCTTCGCCGAGTGCTATGGACTCACGCCCGATGGTCGCAAGATCAAACACTATTACGTGAACGAGTCGGTGGGCATCGCCACCGGAATCCTGATCACTGCCCTGCACCGTGCCGGGTTGAGCACCCTCACCTACACACCGAGTCCCATGAGATTTCTGTGCGAGATTCTCCACCGCCCCCGGAACGAGAAGCCCTTTCTCGTCCTGGTGGTAGGCTATCCGGCTGAGGAGGCTGAGGTTCCAACGCTCAAGAAGAAAAATCTTGAAGAGATCACAACCTTTATCTGACGCACAATAAAGAAACAGAAACGCAATATATTTTCTATACGTATCCATATGGCAAGCCGAAGTGCGTCGGCCAACGACGCCGAAGTGCGTCGGCCAACGACGCCACACCACCCATAACCAAAAAGCTGGATCAGACAAGACGCCTGATAGACCAATCCCTGGTCCCCGGTCCCTGATCCCTGTATTTTCAAGGAGAGAGCAATGAAATCAAGACTCTGGATATCCCTCATACTTTTCTTGCTGGCTGCGTGCATATCAAACCCGGCACCACCAGAGAGCAAATCACTGACGTTCATGGCGGGTTACAAACCCCAGGCAAATCTTCCCTTTGTGGGTGTCTACGTGGCGCAGGAGAAAGGATTCTTCGCCGAGGAGAATCTAACGGTGGACATCCAGCATACTGCGGGGCGGGGCGAACACCTCCAGCTGCTCACAGCGGGCAAGGTGGACGTCACGACCCAGGACGCCGCTGTACTGCTCAAACGGCGTGCCGATCCCGGCCTGCCCCTGCTCTCCATTGCCCTCACGGGACACCGGGGGCAGCAAGCGTATGTTGCCCTGGCCGAATCGGGTCTGGAGACGCCGGCGGACTGGGCTGGTCACAAGGTAGGCTTCAAGGGCACCCCACCTCCCGATCTTTGGGCGCTACTGGATGCCGTGGGGTTGAAAGAGGAGGAAGTGGAGCTCATCAACGTCGGTTTCGATCCCCGGGTGCTGGTAGAGGAGCTGATCGACGTCTATCCCGTCTACAATAACAATGAGCCCTACCTCCTTCGCTCCTGGGGTTATGAGCTTGTCCAGTGGGAAGCCGCCGACTACGGCGTGCCCACGCTTGGTTTGACCTATGTCACCACACCTGAGATCATCGAAAAAGATCCCGAACGTATGGAACGTTTCCTCCGGGCCGCCCTTCGAGGCATCGAATACGCAGCGGAGCATCCCGATGAAGCCGTGGACATCGTGATCGAGTATGCGGGTCCAGAAACCGATCCCGATCACATGCGCTTCATGCTGGAAACAGAGCTCGCCGACGCCTACCTGGAAGACCATCCTCTCGGTTGGCAGACTGAAGCACAATGGCAGGCGCTCCACGACTCACTGCTGGAGTATGGGGCCTTGGCCCACCCCGTTGACGTGAACGAGGTCTTCACCAACGAATTCATCGACACGACAGACTGAACCTACCCATGGAACGTCGTGCAACCGCCGCTGCCCATCCCAATCTGGCACTGGTCAAATACTGGGGTCAGGCGGATGCTGCGTTGAACCTGCCCACCAACAACTCCATCTCTGTCAATCTGAGCGGGGCCACGACCACAACGACCGTCGCTTTCGACGAGCGGTTGAAACGCGACCGCGTCACATTCAACAACGCGCCCTGCGACACGGGAACCTGTGCTCGGGTCTCAAGACATCTAGATCGGATACGTGCACTGGTTGGTATGACGACCCGAGCCCAAGTCGATTCTCACAACGATTTTCCCATGGCGGCGGGGATTGCGTCGTCAGCCTCCGCCTTCGCTGCGCTCTCACTGGCAGCGAGTCGCGCCGCCGGCCTCCGCCTTGACGAACGTGATCTCTCCATCCTCGCGCGCAAGGGTTCAGGGTCGGCCTGCCGCTCCGTCCCGGACGGCTTCGTCGAGTGGCTATCGGCGCCGGCCGATACTGACTCCTACGCCCGCCAGTTAGCTCCACCCGAACATTGGGATCTGCGCATAATCACGCTCTATTTTACAGAGGAGGCGAAGGCGGTCTCCTCTCTGGAAGGACACCGAGCTGCACCGACGAGCCCCTTCTACGGAGCACGTCTGCGTGCCGTCGATAGAACGTTAAGCACCGTCCGCCAGGCACTTCTGGAGCGGGATCTGCCGACGCTGGGATGCGCCGCCGAACGTGAGGCCCTCTCCCTGCATGCCGTCGCCATGACCAGCCGGATACCGGAACGTCCGTGGCTAAGCGGGATCCTCTACTGGCAACCGGAGACGGTCGCAACACTCCAGGCTGTCCAGCGATGGCGGCAGGAAGGTACAGCGGTCTACTTCACGCTCGACGCCGGTCCCAGTGTACATCTGTTGTATGAGGCGCCGTCGCAGGACGAGATTAAAATGGCGTTAGAGCCCCTCTTAACCCGGCTTGGTGGAGAGTACTTCATCAGCCAGCCAGGGAGAGGCGCCTGGATAGTAGAGCAAAGTTGAGGGGCAGCAGTAGCGCTACTGCTACCCCTCAATGGGTCAAGGTACAAAATCCTACTCAGATGATGGTCCCATCGGGGATAGCGACCCCTTTAGGGATCACAACGATACCGTCACGGATGACGTAGCTTTTCGTCTCCTCGTCAGACTCGCCCGTGTGATTGCGGATGACCACGTTCCGCCCAATACGTGCGTTCTTATCGAGGATGGCGCCCTCAATAACACTGCCCTCTCCAACCCCAATATTTGGCAATCCCATACGGCGGTTTTCTTCCTTCTCCGTCTCCGTCTCGTAGTAGTCGGCCCCCATCATCACCACCCGATGGAGATGGGCACCCGGCCGCACGATGCTGCGCAGCCCAATAACACTCTGCCGGATAGTCGCCTGTTCAATGACACATCCGTGTGCGACGAGGACCTGGCGCATATCGGAGTCCATGATACGCGAGCCAGGCAGATATCGTGCTCGTGTATAGATGGGCCACTCCGCGTCAAAGATATCGAAGCGTGGGGTTGAGGTAGTCAGATCCAGGTTGCAGTCATAGAAAGCACGAATGGTTCCAATATCCTCCCAGTAACTTTCGAAAGGATAAGCATAAACCGATAGCCCTTTCTCGATGGCTGCCGGTATGATGTGTTTGCCAAAATCAGAGCCGGTCTCCTCTCGAAGCTCGTCCACGAGGGTCTGGATGTTGAAGATATAGATCCCCATAGAGGCCATGTAAGGTCTTTCACCTTCCAGACTCTCCCAGCCCTCTAATTGCTCAGTTGAGGGCTTCTCAACGAAGCTCTCGATCCGGCTCTCCCCATCGGCCTTCAGGATGCCGAAACGGGAAGCATCCTCCGCATTCACCGGCTTGACTGCGATAGTGATCTCGGCTTCCTTTTCACGGTGGAAATCGACGAACTTGGAGTAATCCATGCGATAGAGATGATCGCCAGAAAGGATGAGGACAGCACTGGCACGGGGGACCTGTAACTGGAAGAGCTGCTTCCGCAACGCATCCGCCGTACCCTGATACCAACCGGTACTGATAGGGGTCTGTTCTGCAGCGAGGATGCGCACCCATCCCCCGGAGAAGTTATCAAACTGATAGGTGCGGGTGATGTGGCGGTGCAACGAGACAGAGTTGAACTGGGTCAAAACGTAGATATGGTTGATGCCGGAGTGGATACAGTTGCTAATAGGGATGTCGATGAGGCGATAGTGACCGGCCAGCGGCACGGCCGGCTTGGCGCGCAGCTTGGTGAGTGGATAGAGACGAGTTCCCGCCCCACCGCCCATGATCACGCTCAGAACATCCTTCATGGATGTTGACATAGAGATCCTCCTTGTATTGGATCGATCCAGGGGTAACAGGTTTCACCCTCATTATAGAACAGGGGAGAGAAGAAGACAACAGAGGCATTGACAGGTTACGGCCATCGGCTATAGTAACAGCAATTCCATGACCAGACAACAGCACAACAATCTCAAAAGCACACTCAGCAGCCACAGATTCACCATACTGGCGCTACTTGCCCTTTTCACCCTCGCATTTACGCTGAGAATGGGATATCCCACCCTCGTCGAGTTCAAGTATGACGAAGCAAACGTGGTACGGCGCGCTCAACGTATCGCTTGTGAGGGTGAGTTACCCGTCGCTGGCGTGGGTTCATCCATGGGCGCTGAGAATCTACCCCTGACTCTTTACCTTCTTGCATTACCTATGCGCCTGTGGGCAGATCCGGTGGCTGCGGTGCTCTTCACGGGTTTCCTCAACGGTCTGGCCGTCGTCATGACCTACCTCATTGGACGTGCTTATCTTGGCCATCGTACGGGTATGATCGCCGCTTTCCTCTTTGCCGTCAGCGGCTGGGCTGTGCTCTACAGCAGGAAGATCTGGAGCCGAACGCTTCCTCTCTTCACCCTACTCTTTGTAGCTTCACTGTTGGTGACTCTGGTGAAGGACAAACGGTGGGCTCTCGTTGGTGCCTTTGTAGCCTTGGGCGCACTCATCGGACTTCAGCTTGAGGGGCTCGCTTTCGGGCCTATCCTGCTGATAACATGTCTCGTCTATTGCAGGCGGGTAGAGCTTATAAAGCCCTTGCTCGTCGGCATAGCGCTGTTCGGGCTCTGCATGGCTCCTTACGTTGTCCATGACGCACTTCACGGCTGGCCCAACGCCCGGGCCTTCTTGAATTACGGAGGGGGACAACCCCAGATCTCCTTTGACGCCTTAGGGTACGCCTTTTCACTGATCGGAAGCCGGGGCATTGAGGGTATGGCCGGAGCCCTCGCTCCAGCCTACCGCGCCGGTCTGCCGCAACTCTGGTGGATTGAGGAGGTGATGTCGATACTTTTTCGGCATATCCCTTGTCTACGGCTTTACAAAGGTGTTCTGGGGGAAGCAAAAACACCGCCCCGTCTTCGGAATACTGCTTATCTGGCTCATAGTTCCTGTCGCTCTGCAGACCTACACTGCGCGCCCCACCCAACCCCACTATTTCGTGTTGCTCTACCCGGTGCAGTTCCTCCTCATCGGCACCCTGCTCTCTGACTTGCTTCGTTACACCCAACGCTGGAGTCCCTACGTCAAGAACTTTGCAACCCTCCTCATAGCCCTGGTAATAGCAACCTGGGCCGGATGACAATTACTCGCGGTAGCACAGCACTTGTCTTTCATGATTGAGCATCCGACGACAGGCGGCTACGGTATTCCCCTCCGCTACACCCGAAATGCCGGTCACCTGGTGAAACAGGAGCATTGTAGCGGCGAAATCGTAGTCATAGGCACTGAGAACGATCCCACTTTCGACGAAATGCCCGCCATCTTCGACGCCCTGCTTTACGGCCAACCTCATCGGTTTAGCGACAGCACAGCTCTTCCCGTGCCCGACGCTGCCAGGGTCGCCTATCTGATCGGCCCTATTCCCAGAGAGAGCTCGATTCTAAGTCCCATGCTCCACCGTCTGGAGTCCATTGACGGAATACAACCAAGAGCCACCGTCGATCTTCCCCACGACGGCTCCTTCCGAGCCTTTTGCCGGCAACGTTCCGAACGCGAAGACGTTCTCGCAGGTTTCACCCGTCTGCCTGACGGCGTCCCCTTTGCCAACGGTGTCGTCTTCGCCGCCTACCGCGTTCCCGGCGAAGCCGGGGCGCGGGCACCACCCTCGACGTATGGACCGCATGGTGGTTACGACAACCGCCTCCGTCACCCCAGACCTATCAATTCTTCGTCCACCTTCTTGACGAGGAAGGATCTCTGTGCAGCCAATACGACGGCAACGGCTACCCTGCTACCTATTGGGAAGATCGCGATCTGACGCTCAGCCGCTTTCCCCTCCCTCTCCCCGCAGACCTGGAAGCCGGAACTTACACGCTGCGCTGGGGCATATACACGCTACCCGATGTGACGCCCGTCCGCGTCCTCAATACCGAGGGCAAGCCCGTCGACGACGGTCTCAACTTCGCAACCCTGCTTATCCACCGCTGAGATACCCAAACAGTCAAAAATCACTCAGGTGTATTGATAGTACCAACGGGAGCGGCATCGTCCGGTGGGCGCCGTTCGTCCATGAAAGCAGGATAGCGTCCGTTTCCGTTGTAAATCCCCACCTGGATGGTATAGGGACCGGATGTGCCCTCGGGGAGGCGGATGTAACGCACGTCGTGGATCTCATCGCCCTGCCGCCACAGATGAAGAAAAGGCCGCTCATAGCCGGGCCATCGGCCTGTGCCTGTGTGACAACGTTGCCGGCGCCATCGCGGACGTGAACGAAGATGGTCGCATTCACCGGGCCTTGAGCATACCAGTCGAAAGCAACGCGCCAACGATCTGCATCCGCGCGCTCGATAATGGTTCGCAACAACAGTGGACCGCCCTCAAAACGAACCTGGGGCTCAATTTCGGGTGCTGCAACCTCGGGTCGCAGGTAGCCTACGAAGTCTAGAAGAAAGCGCTCGTCGGCATCATCGAAGTATCCCAGCCAGATGGAGGAGCGATCGAGAATAAAGTTTCGCAGCGCCTCCCCCTCAATCCAGGGTCCTTGCGTGATCCAGAAGGGTTCGGTCTCCTCAAAAAGCGGACCGTAAGTGACAGCGTCAACGCCCAGCCAGCCACAG